>JAWVCV010000083.1:0-6272 GCA_033858115.1 Gaiellaceae bacterium | reverse complement strand
CCGAGCTCGGTGTGCAGCCGCACCGCGATCTGGTTCGCCATCGTCGCCGTCGGCAGGAAGATCGCCTCCTCCTGCCCGAGCAAGAGTGCGGCTCGCTCCTCGAGCTCGTTGACGGTCGGGTCTTCGCGCTTCTGCTCGTCGCCGACCGCCGCCGCCGCGATCGCGGCGCGCATGCCCGCCGTCGGCCGCGTGGCGGTATCGGAACGCAGGTCGATCACAGGGCACACGCTACCGTGCCTGTGTGGATCTGACCTTGCTCGAGCAAACGCTCGCCGACCGAGGCGAGCCCGCCTTCCGCGCCGGCCAGGTGTGGGAGTGGACCGCGCGCGGGGCCCCCGGCTACGCCGAGATGACGAACCTGCCGTTCGCGCTGCGCGAGGAGCTCGCGCAGACGGTGCCGTTCTCGACGCTCTCCGTCGAGGACGAAGCGGCCTCGGCGGACGGAACCGTCAAGGTGCTCTTCCGCACCGCCGACGGGCATCCCGTCGAAGCCGTGCTGATGCGCTACCGCGACGGACGCCGGTCGATCTGTGTCTCGTCGCAGTCGGGCTGCCCGCTCACCTGCTCGTTCTGCGCCACGGGCGCGATGCGATTCGGCCGCAACCTGCGGGCGAGCGAGATCCTCGACCAGGTGCTCCACTTCAGGCGCCTCGAACCGGTCAACCACCTCGTCTTCATGGGCATGGGCGAGCCGATGCTGAACCTCGACGAGGTGCTCGCGGCGGCCCGCCGCCTACCCGACGTGGGGATCACCCATCGGCGCACGACGATCTCGACCGTCGGGTGGCTGCCCGGCCTCACGCGCTTCGTCGACGAGGTCGAGGAGCCGATCCGGCTCGCGCTCTCGCTGCACGCAGCCGATCCTCGCCTGCGCTCGCAGCTGATGCCGGTCAACGACCGCTTTCCGCTGCCGAGCGTGCTCGACGAATGCCGGCGGTACTTCGAGCTCCGGCACCGGAAGGTGTTCGTCGAATACGTGATGCTGGCCGGGGTGAACGACTCGCCGGCACGGGCGCGCGAGCTCGCGGCGGCGCTCGATCCGAAGGTGTTCAAGGTCAACCTGATCCCGTACAACCCGACCGGCTCCTACGACGGGTCGTCGCGCGCGGCGATCGCGACGTTCAAGGCCGTGCTCGACCGAGCGCGCCTGCCCTCGACCGTGCGGCTGACCCGCGGCCGCGACATCGCCGCCGCCTGCGGCCAGCTCGCGGCGAGCCGCTAGCCGGTCGGCCAGTCGGGCGTCTGCGGGTGCAGGTCGAGCTTGCCGCCGGGACGGCAGTCGGTCGAGTGGTACTCCCCGATCGGCGCTGTCGCGTCGTCTGCCGCCACCCGTAGCGCGATCAGGTGCGCTGCCGGCGCGGGCACGCCCAGGGACAGCGCGACGCGCTCCGTCGTCTGGACCGCGTAGCACTGCGTCTGCGCCTCGCCGGCGACGCCGCGCAGGTGCCACGACTCGTGTGCGAGCGTGACGATCCCGTAGACCGCGCGGAGCGTGTCCTCGTCGCACCCGCCGCCGACGAGGCACTCGAACGAGCGCTCGTTCCCTCGCCAGACCCGCTCCAGATTCGAGCAGGTCGATGCCGAAAGGCTCGTCCGGTCGGACGGCCGGCCGTGCTCGTCGAAGTCGACCCAGCCCGCGTTTGGCGTGATCTCCACGAGCCGCGTCCAGAAGCCTGGACAGCTGACGTCGACGTGGCGCGCCGCGACCTCGCTCGCCGCGAGGGCGAGGCGGTTCTCATTCTCCTCGCGGCGGAGGTACTGCCAGGCGCTGAAGAGCATGACCGGAATCAACAGGACGAGCGCGACCTTCACGCCCCCCTTATCGGCGGCGTCCGCCCGCCGCCGTAGCCTCGAAGCGTGCGCAGGAGGCAGCCCGCGACCGTCACCCGCAGCGGGGAGCCGCGCCTGCGCCGCCTGCCCGAGCTCCTGCGCCTGCCGCGGCGCAGCCCGCTGTACCCGGAGCTCGTGCGAGCGCTCGCCGCGGCCGACCGGCTGCATGTGCTCGCCTCAGACCTCGACCCGGTGCCGGTGCGACCGACCGCGACGACGAGCCAGAGCGGCTGCTACCGGCTGCGGCAGGGCGATCCCGTCGATCTGCGCGTCTCGCGCCGGCACGGCCGGATCGGGCTCAGCTTCCTCCACGAGCTCGGTCACCTCGTCGACCACCAGCTCGGCTACGACCCCGGGAAAGGCACCTTCGCGTCCGCGCAGCACGAGGCGTTCGCCGACTGGCGGCTCGCCGCCGCGGAGCTGCCCTGCCGTCTCCCGCCCGGAGCGCGCCGCTCGCAGCGGCGCTACTTCGGATCGGCCAAGGAGCTGTGGGCGCGCAGCTACGCCCAGACGATGCTGATGACGTCGGGCGACCCGATGCTGGAGCAGCACCTGGAACGCCTACTCGAGCTGGACGACCTCTTCGTGTGGCCGGCGACGGCCTTCGACCCGGTGGCCGCGGAACTCGAGCGGGTGCTCGAGCGCCTAGGCCTGCTCCGAGTCGGCCCGGCGGCCCTCGCGGCCTGAGCCGAGCTCGAGCCCGACGGCAAGGCCCGCCTCGAAGATCCGCGTCAGGGGGGAGCGCAGCTCGTCCCGGTCGGGCGGGTCGACCTCGAGTGACTCGACCAGGGCGCCGGAGTAGACGTCCTCGAGCCGCGCCACGCTGGCCAGGTCGCAATGGTCGGCGATGACCGCGTGCCGGCCTCGCACCTGGACGGCATCGACCGCCGCGTGCAGCGCCGCCGCCGGCAGCTCTGAGGGTGCCGGCAGGTGCACGCCGATCAGGAAGCCGGCGGTGAACGCTTCACCGCCGTAGGAGACGACGCGACCGCGCTGCTCGGAGCGCTCGGCGAGCACCGTCGCCGAGGCGTCGAGTGCGAGCCACGAGACGTACTCCCAGTCGAGGCCGAGCCGCTCGACGAGCGAGCGCGGCGACGGCTCGGCGCTGACGAGCGCCACCGCGCGATCGAAATCGCCGTTCTCGAAGCTGCCGTTCAGGCTGAGCTCGGGCTGACGCGGAGCACACGCGCCGCCCAGGTCGGCAGCCACCAGTTCCAGTCGCCCATCAGCCGCATGATCGACGGCACGAGCAGCGCCCGGATCACGGTGGCATCGAAGATGATCCCGGCGGCCAGTCCGATCCCGAACTGCTTGATGTCCGTTCCCGGGCTGGTCGAGAGCACGAAGAACGCGAACATCAGCACGAGCGCCGCGCTCGTCACGAGCTTGCCCGTCCGCGCCAGCCCGAGCGAGATCGCCTGCACCGTGTCGCCCGTCTCGTCGTAGGCCTCGCGCATCCGCGTCAGCATGAACACCTCATAGTCCATCGAGAGCCCGTAGAGGAAGGCGAAGATCATCAGCGGGATCCACGAGATGATCGAGTCGGTCGCGGGCACGTTCCAGATCGCCTGCGAGCCGTGGCCCTTCTGGAAGATGAAGACGATGATCCCGTAGGCGGCGCCGAGCGAGACGAGGTTGAGGAGCACCGCCTTGAGCGGCAGCAGGACCGACTTGAACGCGCGCATCAGCAGGATGTAGGTGAGCAGGACGACGAAGAGGAGCACGTAGGGGAAGTTGCCGTAGACGGCGTCGACGAACTCGCGCTCCGACGTCGGCAGCCCCGCGAGCGTCAACTGCGGCCCACCCAGCTGACGCTCTGTTGCGGGCAGGACGTCGTCTTTCAGCCGCGTGATCGTCGGCCGTGTCTTGCGGCTCGAGCCGTCGGTCGTCGAGAAGGCCTCCACGAGCGCGAAGCCGTCCGCGCGTGCCTGCGGGGGCGCCGACGCGCCTGCGATCCCCTCGGTCTGGTCGAGTTGCGCAGCCACCTGCTCGAGCTGCGCGGGCGTCGCGCCACCTTCGACCGCGATCTGGAACGGCTTGTGCACGCCTTCCGTGATCCCGGCGTCGCGCAGAACCTGCGCCCCCTGGTGTGCGGAGCCACCGCCGGGGAAGTCCTTCACCTGGGCGTCGGCGGGGTTCAGCTGGACGCCGTAGAAGAGCAGCGCCGCGACGATGGCGAGGCCCGTCGCCGCGATCGGGACCGGCCGGCGCACGACCAGGTGGGCCCAGCGGTTCCAGAAGCCCTTCTCGGGGTCGTCGCTCCCCTCGACGAGACGCCGCGGCAGGACGCGGAGGCTGTTGATGCGCGGCCCGAGCGTGTAGAGCAACGCAGGTAGGAGCGTGATCGCCGCCAGCACGGAGACCGCCGGGATCAACATCCCGCCGATCCCGATCGAGCGGATGAACGGCAGCGGCAGGATGATCATGCTCAGCAGCCCGACGGCGACGGTCGACCCGGACACGATCACGGAGCGGCCCGCGTGCTTCATCGTCTGGACGATCGCCGTGTCGCGGTCCGCGCCGTGGCGCAACTCCTCCCGGAAGCGAAAGATCATCAGCAGCGCGTAGTCGATCGCGACGCCCAGCCCGACGAGCGCGACGAGGAACTGGACGATGATCGAGACGTCCGTGATGTAGGTCAGCAGCCAGATCAGCGTGAACGTGTTGAGGATCGACGCGATCGCGACGAGGAGCGGCATCGCGATCGCCGGCAGGGTGCCGAAGGTGAACAGCAGGATCACGAGCGCCCCCAATCCGCCGATCGAGGCCTCGACGAGCACGCTCGGCGCCGAGCTGCCGTCCGATGTGTCGCTGGCCTCGGCGAAGAGCGAGTCGACACCGGTGACGTAGCCGTCCACCCCGGCCGGAACGGCCGCAGCGAGCGCGTTCTTCGTCGGGTCGAGATCGACGCCCTCGAAGTCGAACTTCCCCGCCGCGTAGACGTTCGCGAACGTGACCTTGCGATCGTCGGAGACGTAGACGTCGTCCTTCGTGTTGAAGTACGAGCTGACGCGAGAGCCGGGATTGGCGGCGGCGACCTCTTCGATCGCGGCCTCGACGCCCGGCACCTTCGTCACATCGCCGTCGGCCTTCAGCACGATCACGTACGGGAAGAGCTCCCCGTTGCCAAGCTTGGCGACGGCGCGCTGGTCGGCCTCGTAGCCCGACGCGCCCGGAATCGAAAAGTCCTCGAGCCAGCGGTTGGCGACCTGACCGGCCGAGAAGGCGCCGAACGCGGTCAGCACGATCCAGAGGCCGATCACGATCCGGCGGTGGTGCACGACGTAATTGGCGAGACGCTCCATCTGGTCAACCTACCGATCTTGGTCGGGGTGGAGTTGTGAAAAAGGTGGTCAGCTGCGAGTAGGACGGCGGGACGCGCGAGAACTCATCGCCGAGGCGGCGAATCGTCTTCCACAGGGAGAGCACGCTCCCACTGCCGCCGGAACCACCCGCGCGCATCGACCCGCTCCATCACCGCCTGGTCGAAGTTGGACGCGCGCTCGAGCAGGATCTGCCGCAGCTGCTCCTGCGCCGCATCGTCGAGGGTCTCGAAGTACGCCTGTACCGCCTTTGCGAATCCTCTGCCCGAGTGCTGCTGCGCGAGCTCGTCGACGCGTCGCTCCAGCTCGGGACGCAGGGTCATGCGCCCTTCTGCGCCTCGAGCTGCCGGGCCTCGCCGGGCTCGCCGGACAGGTCCGGATGCTCCTCGAAGCCGTACTTGACGATCGCGCGCTTCGCGGCCTTCACCTCGTCCAGCCGGCGCACGGGCCGCGACCGCGGCGCCTCCTTCAGCAGCTCGGGCTCGTCCGCGGCCTCGCGTGCGATCGCGAGCATCGCGTCCACGAAGCCATCAAGGCGCTCCTTCGGCTCCGTCTCGGTCGGCTCGATCATCAGCGCCTCCGGAACGACGAGGGGGAAGTAGATCGTCGGCGGGTGGTAGCCGTAGTCCATCAGCCGCTTGGCGACGTCGAGCGCGGTGACGCCGTGCTCGCGCTTGAGGACGCGGGCGCTGAGCACGAACTCGTGCATGCACAGCCGGTCGTACGGAAGGTCGTAGGCGTCGCGGAGCTTCGCGAGCAGGTAGTTCGCGTTCAGCACGGCCGTCTCGGACATCTCGCGCAGCGCCGGCCCGTAGGCGCGGATGTACGCGTAGCTGCGAACGAAGACCCCGAAGGGACCCGTGAAGCCGCGCACCTTCCCGATCGACTTCGGCCGGTCGTGGTCGAGCCGGAACGAGTCTCCGTCCTTGACGACGGCCGGCACCGGCAGGAACGGCTCGAGCTTCTTGCGGACGACGATCGGCCCGCCGCCTGGCCCACCGCCCCCGTGCGGCTGCGAGAACGTCTTGTGCAGGTTGATGTGGACGATGTCGAAGCCCATGTCGCCCGGCCGCGAGATCCCGCAGACGGCGTTCAGGTTGGCGCCGTCGTAGTAGAGGA
>JAWVCV010000082.1:0-5754 GCA_033858115.1 Gaiellaceae bacterium | reverse complement strand
CTCCCTCGAACGAGACCGAGTACCGCCGCAAGGTGCGGATGTTCGAGCACTGCTGGGAGATCACGCTGCGCGGCTCGATGCTGAAGCGGCTGCCGCCCGGCTACCTGATCGAGGTGGTCTCGCACCGCCTGCTTCGCTACGGCAGCGGCCTCCTCCACCTCGTCCTGCTCGCCACGTCCCTCGCGCTCCTCGGCGAGGGGCTGGTCTACCAGCTCGCGCTCGCCGCGCAGCTGCTCCTGATCGTCGCTGCGGCCGCGGGAATCGGGATCGCCCGCTACTACGCGCTCGTCACGTGGGCGACGGTCGTGGCGCTCTGGAACTACCTGCGCCGGGGGGTTCCGGCCACCTGGGAAGCGGCGGAAGGCACGCGCTGAACCGCACGCTCGACGTCGCGATCGCCGGCACCGGGCTCGCGCTGGCAAGCCCTGTGCTCGCGCTTGCCGCGCTGGCGGTCAAGCTCGAGGACCGTGGCCCCGTGCTCTTTCGGCAGACGCGGGTGGGCAAGGACGGACACGACTTCGAGCTCCTGAAGCTGCGGACGATGGTGGTCGGCGCCGAGCAGCAGGGCGCGGGCTACGCGGTCGACCGGGGCGACTCCCGGATCACCCGTGTCGGGCGCTTCCTCCGGCGCACGTCGATCGACGAGCTGCCGCAGCTCTGGAACGTCGTGCGGGGAGACATGAGCGTGATCGGGCCTCGGCCGACGCTGCGCTACCAGGTGGAGCGCTACGACGACCGGCAGCGCCGCCGGCTCGAGGTGCTGCCGGGAATCACCGGCTGGGCCCAGATCCAGGGGCGGGCGTCGCTCTCGTGGGACGAGCGAATCGAGCATGACGTCTGGTACGTGGACCACCGCTCGCCCCGCACCGACCTGCTGATCCTCCTGCGCACGCCGCTCGCCCTCTTTGGCGGCACGTACAAGGGCGACACGGGCGGCTGGAGGAGGGACGATGGGGGGTAGGGTCGGGGCCGCGACGCTGGCGCTGCTCGCGGCGCTCGCTCTCGCCTCGACCTGGAACGCGCTGCACTATCCGCCGGGGCTGGGCTACGACGCGATCGACCACATCGCCTACGCGGAGGGGATCCGCGCGGGAGACGGGCTGCCCGACGGGATCGGCGAGTACTACACGCCGCCCGGCTTCTACGCCCTCGCCGCGGGCGCCATGGAGGTTGGCGACCGGGCCGGGCTCGGCGACCCGCGACGGCTCGTCCAGCTGCTAAACGCGGCGCTGGCGCTCGCAACGGCGCTCCTGCTGCTCGCACTCGCCCGAGAGCTCTGGCCGGGACGCTCGATCCTCCACCTGGCCGCGCTCGGCTTCTTCGTCGGCAGCGCGCTCGTCCTCAAGGCCGCGGCCATGTTCCATCCCGAGACGCTCGACCTCTTCCTCTCCACGCTCGCGCTCGTCCTCGCCGCCCGGATGATCGTCAGGGACGACTGGCGCACGCCGCAGGCTGTGCTGCTCGGCGTCGTCCTGGGCGCCGGCCAGCTCGTGCGCGCGTTCTCGCTCTGGACGTTCGCCGTCGTGCTCGTCGCGCTCGCAGCCGCCCTGGCCGACCAGGGACGGCGGCGGCGGATCTTGCTGGCCGGCGCGGCGACGCTCGCGGCGACGGCTGCCGTGGCCGGGCCGTGGTACGTCCACCAGGCCCGCGACTACGCGAACCCGATCTTCGACCGTCCGCAGGTCGCGAAGCCCCTCTGGGAGCGGCGGCCGGTCGAGTTCTACGTCGACCCGGGCCTTCCGGAGCTGATCACGCGCCCCTACCGGCCCTCCTTCGAGAACCGCTTCTGGCCGCAGCTCTACGCCGAGTGGTGGGGTGACTGGTTCGGCGCCTTCGCCTGGCAGTCGGCGAAGGGCGACCCAGGGCCGGCCACCCGCCGCGAGCTGCAGGCGCAGAGCCTGGCGGGCCTGCTGCCGACGGCGCTCTCGGTCGCCGGCTGGGTCTGGCTGCTGGCTCTCTCCCTCCGCCGCCTGCGGTCGCGTCCCGAGCTCCTGCTCGTCTCCCTGCTGCCCCTCGCCGGGATGGCGGGGATGCTCTACTTCACGGTCAGCTACCCGACCCCCGACGGAGACGTGATCAAGGCCACCTACATGCTGACGACGCTGCCCGCGTGGGCGCTCGCCTTCGGAATCGCCACCGAGCGCGCTGCGCGCAGCCGGCTCCGGCTCGTCGTCGGCGCTCTCCTCGTCGCCGCGGCAATCGTCAGCCTGCGCTTCGGCGTCTACGGCAGCCCGCTGGGAGGCCTGCTCTGAGCGCTGTCCTCTTCACCTGCGCGGGGCAGCGGGTCGACATCGTCTCCGCGTTCGGCAAGGCGGGGGCGACGACGATCGCGACCGACCTCGACCCGCTCGCGCCGGCGCTCTACCACGCCGACCGCCACGCGCTTGTCCCGCGCGTCGACGATCCGGGCTACATCGTGGCGCTCGCCGCAGTAGTCGAGGAGCACGACGTCCGGCTGATCATCCCGCTCACCGATCTCGACCAGGTCCTGCTGGCGCGGTCGCGCGAGACGCTCGCTCCCGCGCTCGTGCTCGTGCCCGAGCCCGACGTCTGCGAGCGGATGAGCGACAAGTACCTCGCGCACCTCTTCTTCGAGGAGCGGGGCATCGCGAGCCCCCGCAGCTGGCTTCCGGGGGACGTCCCCGCCGACGCTCGCTACCCGCTGCTCGTCAAGGTCCGCGAGGGCTTCGGCTCGCGGCACATCTACCGCGCGCAGGACCGGACCGAGCTCGACTTCTTCCTCGGCTACACCGAGGTGGACTCGTTCGTGCAGGAGAGCTGCCTCGGCGAGGAGTTCTCGGTCGACGTCTTCTGCGACCTCGACGGCCGCTGCCTGAACGCGATCCCGCGGACGATGATCCAGTCGAAGGGCGGCGAGTCGATCAAGGGGATGGCGATCAAGGACTGGGAGCTGATCGAGCACGCGCGCCAGGTCTCCGAGACGATCGGGGTCAGGGGCCCGGCCAACGTGCAGTGCTTCCGGGAGCCCGACGGCTCCCTGCCCGTGACGGATGTAAATCTTCGGTTTGGCGGCGGTTTTCCGGTCCCACTCGCCGCAGGCAGCCGTTACCCTGAGCTGGCGCTCGAGCTGGCGCGGGGCGAACGCCCCGAGCCGATGCTCGGCGAGTTCCGGGCCGGGGTCGTGATGACACGCTTCTTCTCTCACCTGTGGTTGACGACCGGTCCCGACGGTACGTTGGAGCCGTTCGCCGAGGAGCTCCCCGAACCGGTTGCTGGCGAGCCCGGCGAGGCGTGATGCGCCTCATCGTGGCCAGTGTGGCCCTCGTCGGCCTGGCGGCGGCGTGCTCGGGCGAGGCGGAGGAGACCGCGCCGCGGGACTCCGCGCCCGTCCTCGCCCCGGCTGATCGGCCGGTCGCGCGCCCGATGCGCCCGCCCTCCTCTGCCGCCAACGTCCTCGTGACGGTGGTCGACGGCGACACGCACGCCCGCGTCCGCGGCGCCCGAGTCGTGATCGGGAGGCGCGCCGGCTACGCAGACGTCCGCGGGCTTGCGTCGGTCAAGATCAAGCGCCGCGCGGCCTTGCCGGTTCGCGTGTCGAAGCCCGGCTACGAGATGCGGATCGTTCGCATGCCCTTCAAGCAGCGACGCGAGGTGACCGTCCGGATCTACCGCGACTCGCTCCAGTGGCCGATGTACGGCGCCAACGAGCGCCGGACGCAGGCGCCGCCGGAGATCAAGCTCCGGCCGCCGTTCAAGGTCGTCTGGTCGCGCGGGATCGGCACCTTGATCGAGTTCCCCGCTGTCGTCTCGCGTGGGGTCGCGTACATCGGCAACTACCGGGGGCACATCTACGCCCTGAACATGCGCAACGGCAAGGTGATCTGGCGGTTCAAGCCGCGCGGCGGGAAGATGGCGTCATCGCCGGCGATCGTGGGCGACGAGCTCGTCGTGCACGGGATGGACGGCGTCGTCCGCGTCCTCGACCGGCGCAACGGCCGCCTCCGCTGGAGCAAGCGGATCGGCTCGCCGATCGAGTCCTCGCCGATCGTCTCGGGCGGGCTCGACTTCTTCGGGGCGTGGAACGGCCGCATCTACGCGCTCGACCTGCGCACACGCCGGCTGCGCTGGACCACCCGTGCCGGCTACAAGATCACCTCGAGCGCCGCGATCTCCGGCAGGACGCTCTACATCGGCGACTACGGCGGCCGCCTGCTCGCGCTTTCAACGCGGACGGGCCGAATTCGCTTTGCGCGGTCGGTCAACGGCAGGGTCTACGGCACGCCCGCGGTCGCAGGCGGCCGCGTCTTCGTCCCCTCCTCGACCGGCAACAGCCTCACCGCCTTCACGACGGGCGGCCGTTACCTCTGGCGCGTGCAGACGGGTGGCTACGTGTATTCCTCCCCCGCGGTCTGGGCCGGCCGGGTCTTCTTCGGCTCCTACAACGGCCGCTTCTACTCGATCTCGGCGAGAAACGGGCGCGTGCTCTGGAGCGTCAACGCGGGCGGGCCCGTCTCGGCCGCCGCCGTCGTCGTCGACGGCGTCGCCTACGCCGGCTCGACGTGGGGCCGGATTACCGGCGTCGACGCCAGGAGCGGCCGCATCGTCTTCCGCTTCCCGCACGGCGAGTACGTGCCGGTCTCGGGCAACGGCCGCCGGCTGCTCCTGCACGGCTACTCGCGGATCTGGGCGGTCGAGCCGACAGCATGAAGCGCTGGCTTGCGGCGATCGCCGCGGTGTTGCTCCTCCTGGTGGGCGCGGTCGCGGGCTATGTCCTCTACAAGCGCGACCAGGCCAAGGACGTCCGCGGCTCCTCCACGGTGGAGTTCGTCGAGACCGCGGCGCCGAAGCCGCAGCCGCCCCCGCCTCGGGCTGAGGGCATCGCCTGGCCGACGTTCAAGTACGACCCCGCCCGGGCGGGCGTCTCTCCCTACGGGCACCGGCCGCCCTATCGCGCGGTCTGGGGCTTCGCCGCTCGCACGCTCGTCGAGTTCCCCCCGGCCCTCGCGTTCGGGCAGCTCTACTTCGCGAACAACGACGGCGTCCTCTTTGCGATCAAGGCGAAGACCGGCAAGCTCGTGTGGCAATACCGCTCCGGCCGCGTGCAGGCGTCTTCGCCCACGGTCGCCGGCCGCCTCGTCTTCCAGACGTTCCTTTACCGCCACCACACGAAGGCGCGCGCCCGGGACGGCGAGCTGATCGCGTTCGAGGCCGATACGGGAGTCGTGCGCTGGCGCAAGCCGCTGGCTCCGTCGGAGTCGTCGCCCCTCCTCCATCGGGGACGCCTCTACGTCGGCGACTGGAGTGGGCGCGTCTACGCCTTCGACCCGCAAACCGGTCGCGAGCTGTGGAGGTTCCGGGCCGGCGGAGAGGTGAAGGGAGGGCTGGCCGCCTCGGGCGGCCGCGTCTTCGTCGGCTCCTACGACCATCACCTCTACGCGCTGAATGCACGCACCGGCAAGCAGCTGTGGCGGGCGGCCACGCAGCAGCGGCTGGGCAACCGCGGCCGGTTCTACTCGACGCCCGCGATCGCCTACGGCCGCGTCTACATCGGCGCCACCGACGGCAAGGTCTACTCCTTCGGGGCTGCCAGCGGCCGGCTGCTGTGGTCGCACCGGACGGGCTCGTACGTCTACAGCTCCCCGGCGGTCTGGGAGCGCCTCGTCTTCGCCGGCTCCTACGACAGCCGCTTCTACGCCTTCGACGCCGCGACCGGAGACGTGCGCTGGGTCTTCCGGTCGGGCGGGAAGATCTCCGGCTCGCCGACGGTGATGGGCGGCCTCGTCTACTTCGCGA
>JAWVCV010000081.1:0-4522 GCA_033858115.1 Gaiellaceae bacterium | reverse complement strand
GTGCTCATCAGAGACCCACGATCCCGGTGCGGTTGATCAGCGTGTCCAGCATCTGGTCCATCGTCGACATCGTTCGAGCCGATGCCTGATAGCCGCGCTGGAATCGCACGAGGTTCGTCATCTCCTCGTCCATCGAGACGCCCGAGGTGCTCTGGCGGCGGTCCTCGATCGAGTTGAGGAGCACGGTTGCGTTCACCTCGCCGCGCTGAGCGTTCTTCAGGTCGCCGCCGACGCGCGTGACGAAGCCGGTGTAGAGCTTGTCGGGGTTGCCGCCGCGCAGGCCGGCGATCGCGAGCGCGATGTCGTTGGCGCCCGCCGCGGCGGTGGAGGAGGTGCGGACGGTCGTCTTCGTCGCGACGACGGCGAGCGTGCCGGCGGGGTTCGCGATCGTGTACGAGAAGAAGTTCGTGCCGGTGCCGCCCGGGTTGTGCAGGGCGTTCACCGAGTCGGCGAGCGTCTTCACGACGTTGTTGAGGTCGGCGCGGTAGCTGTCGACCACGCCGCCGGTCTTCGAGATGTCGATCAGCGCGCCGAGCTTGCCGCCGGGCGCCGTGAGCGTCTGCGGCCAGTTCACGGTCGTGTCGTTCACGAGCGGCTGCGCGGCGTCGCCGAGGCGCACCTGAAGCGAGCCGTTGCCGAGGTCGGTGACGCGCACCTGCGCGAGCTTCGAGAGCTTGTCGAGCAGCACGTCGCGGCGGTCCATCAGGTCGTTCGGCGAGTCGCCGTTCGAGACGAACTGCTTGATCGCGGCGTTCAGCGTGGAGATCTCGCCGGCGATCGCCTGCACGTCGCCGCCGGCGCCGGTCAGTGCGGCGTACTCCGCGGCGGCCTGCGTCTTGACGGTGGTGAGCTGCGTGTTGACGGTCGCGAACGCGGCGGCGAGGTTCTTCGCCTGGTCGATCAGCGCCTGGCGCGCCGCGATGTCGTCGGGGGAGTTCGAGACGTCCGCCCAGCCGTTCCAGAACTTCGAGAGCTGGTCGGCGATGCCGTTCTCGCTCGGCTCGGCGAGGGAGAGCTCGACCTGGTCGAGCTGCATCGAGCGTGTCTCCTGGTCGCCGACCTGCATCGCCTGGGCGCGGTACTGGAGGTCGAGGAAGCCGTCGCGGATGCGCCTGTACGCCTGCACCGACACGCCGGTGCCGATGTGCGCGCTGCCGCTCGCCGAGAACTCGCCCGCGGCGATCTCGAGCGCGGTGGTGGCGCCGAGCACGGCGTCCTGGCGCGAGTAGCCCTCGGTGTTCGCGTTGGCGACGTTGTGCGAGGTCGTGTCGATCGCCTGCTGGTGGGCGAGCAGCCCGCGCAGCGAGGTCTGGAGTCCCATGAAGCTCGAGATCGGCATGACTAGGCGGTCGCGTCCACGACGCGGTGGGTGGCCGACGAGGTCTCGTTGCCGCCGGGGCGGTAGCCGGCGTCCGGCTCCTGGCCGATCAGCCGCACGAGGTGGTCGAGGAAGGCGAGCTCCTGACGCATCAGGGCGCGGTTGATGCCGTGCTCGCGGGCGATCTCGGCCAGCAGGCCGCGCAGCTCCGACGAGCGCTGCCGCGCGCGGGCGGCCTCGTTCGCGGGCATCAGCCGGGTCATCGCGTCGAGAGTCACCTGCGGGGCGGGGACGCCCAGCGTGATCCCGGCGCGGACCAGGAGGTTGGTGCGCTCCTCCTCGAGCGACGAGCGCAGCGACATCTCGCTCTTCACCTCGGACAGGCGGGCGATGACGCCCTCCACGTCGCGGGCGCGGATCGCGGCGCCCTGGGCGAGGATCGAGCCGAGCAGGCGGCGCGCCGAGGCGAGCTGCAGCTCGAGGTGGGCGAGGACGCCCGCCGACAGGTCGGAGTCCGCTGCGGTCAGGGTCGCGGTCACGAGCGGGCCTTCACGGAGGCGTAGAAGTCCTCGGCCAGACCGAGGCCGCCGTTCGAGATCATCGAGTCGGCGAGCTGGTCCGGCAGCATCTGCATGTACATCGACGACGCGGCGTCCTCGGGCTGCGCATCGCCGTCCTCGCCGGCGGGCTTGGCGGTGTCGGCCAGCGCCTTGGTCAGCTCGCCGAGCAGCATGCGCTCGAAGCCGAGCGCCGCCTGGTAGCTCTGCTTGTCCTGCTTCGAGCCGTCGCGGACCTCCGCGGGCAGCAGCGACTGGTCGATCGGCGGCAGGGCGCTCACTGCTTGACCCCGTTGGCGATCTCCATCATCTGGTCCTGCATGTGGATCGCCTTGCTCGCCATGGAGTACGAGCGCTGCGCGTCCATCATGTCCACCATCGCGTCGGCGAGGTCGACGTTCGAGGCCTCGAGGATGCCCTGCTGGATCTGTCCTGCGCCACCGGCCGGGCGTACGCCGCCGCTGGCTGCGGTCACCGAGTAGAGACCACTGCCTGCGGCGGCGAGGCCGGTAGGGGCGGGGACGGTCACGAGCTGGATCTGGCCGAGGCGCCGCCCGGCGGCGGACACGGTGCCGTCGGCGCCGATCTTCACGGCCTTGGGGTCGACGCCTCGGGGAAGCTGGATCGGCGGCACCAGGCGGTCGCCGTCGGCGGTCACGAGCTGGCCGCTCGCGTCGAGGCGGAAGGAGCCGTTGCGCGTGAGCGCGGTCTCGCCGGTGTCGGAGCGGCGGATCTGGAAGTAGCCCTCGCCGCCGATCGCGAGGTCGAACGGCTCGCCGGTCTGCTGGAACGCGCCCTGCGCGAAGCCGCGGCCGATCTGGGTGGCTGCGGCGCCGGAGCCGGTGCGGACGCCGGTGGGGCCGTCCTGCTGGTACACGAGATCGCGGAAGCCGATGCGGACGCGCTTGTAGCCCGCCGTGTTGACGTTGGCCACGTCGTTCGACAGCGCGTCCATGCGCTGCTGCTGAGCCGCCATGCCGGCGGCGGCGGTGTAAAGCCCTTCGAGCATCGGTCTCCTTGTGGAGCCCGGCTTCCGCATGAGCGGTCCAGCCGAGACATTCCTGTGTCAGCCCGGTTGTCGGCCGGGCACCGCAGAACTTGAGTGCTGCTAGCCAGGCAGCCCGCCGACCTGCGAGCTCGCCTTCTGGAGCGTCTCGTCGATCGTGCGGATGACGCGCTGGCCGGACTCGAACGCGCGGAAGGACGCGATCATGTCGACCATCGACTTGGCGGGGTCGGCGTTCGAGCCCTCGAGGGCGCCCTGGCGCACGACGCCGGTGGCCTGGCCGGCGGCTGCGCCGGTCACGTAGGAGTCGCCGACCTTGCGTGCGCCGGTGACGTTGAAGATGGCGATGTCGCGCGCGCTGGCGGTGCCGTCGGCGCCGACGCGCACCGGGCCGCCGTTGCGACCGACCACCTGGTTGCCCATCGCGTCGATGAGCGTGCCCTGGGGCGAGACGCCGAACTGGCCGTTGCGCGTGTAGCGGACGCCCTGCTGGGTCTGGATCGCGAACCAGCCCTCGCCCTGCACCGCGAAGTCGAGCTTCTCGCCGGTCTCGCGCACGGGCGCGCCGGTGGTGTCGGTGACGATCGAGTCGATCTGCGACCCCATCCCCAGCGGGCCCACGCTCTGGCCGCTCACGGTGTTCGAGAGCAGCAGGTCGCCGAAGCTGCGCTGCGTCGCGCGGTCGGCCTTGTAGCCGGGCGTGGACGCGTTCGACAGGTCGTTGGCGATCTGATCCTGGCGGACCATCTCGGACAACATCCCGGACGCGGCGATATAGAGCCCTCGCTCCATCTAGCCGGTTGATCGACCGTGCGGCATCATCCTTGAACGATGTCGGTGGCACCGCTGCTCCAGCTCGAGGCCGCGCTCATCCGGCGGCAGATGCCCGATCTCCTGTTGCGGCCCGGGATGACGCTGTTCGCGCGCGTGTCCGAGCGGTCGGGGCAGCACGGGATCATCGTGCTGGCGGGGTCGCCGCTGGTGGCGCAGCTGCCGGACTCGGTCGCCGCCGGCGACAAGCTGCGGCTGCTCGTGGAGGACACGCGCGGGGAGCGGGTGACGATGAAGCTGGTGCAGGACCAGCCGGCGCCGCCGCCGTCGAATCCGTCCGTCGGGCTGCCGCTGCCGGACGGGTCGTACGCGCGTCTGACGGTCGAGGACCAGGACGAGCAGGGGGAGGGCGGGCGCGACGACCCGGAGCACGCGTCGATATCCCTGTCGTACGTGACGCCGGCGCTGGGGTCGGTGGGGCTCGTGCTGTCGCTGGTGCCGGGCGGGGTGCGGGTGTCGGCGGAGCTGGCGGCGGGGGTGCCGTTCGAGCTGGCCTCGGATGCCGCTTCGGAGTTGCAGGACCGCCTGGCTGCCGCCACCGGGCGGACGGCCGAGGTCGTGGTGACGCCGCGGCGCGAGCCGTTGGATCTGTATGCCTGACGCCGGCAAGCCGCGGCGCGCTTCCGCACTGAAGTACGAGGGTGTGGGGGCGCCGAAGGTGGTTGCTTCCGGCCGGGGGCTGGTGGCGGAGCGGATCGTCGAGGCCGCGCGCGACGCCGGGCTGCCGGTGCGCGAGGACGCCGCGCTGGCCGAGGCGCTGGCCGGGCTCGAGCTCGGCCGCGAGATCCCGGAGGACCTGTACGCGGCGGT
>JAWVCV010000080.1:0-12030 GCA_033858115.1 Gaiellaceae bacterium | reverse complement strand
CCGGTCGCGAGCCCTCGCTCCGCCAGCACCTGCCTGAGCGCGTGGTAGACCTCGGCGCCGATCCGCAGGCCTTCGGCGAAGGTCGGCGCGCCGACGGGCACGACCATGAACTCCTGCAGGTCGATCGAGTTGGCGGCGTGGGCACCGCCGTTGATCACGTTCAGCATCGGCACCGGCAGCGTCACCGCCGTGTCGCCGCCGAGGTAGCGGTAGAGCGGCTCGCGGGCCTCCGCGGCCGCGGCCTTCGCGACGGCGAGCGAGACGCCGAGAATCGCGTTCGCCCCCAAACGGCCCTTGTTGGGCGTGCCGTCCAGGTCGATCAGCCTCCGGTCGAGCTGCTCCTGCTCGCGCGCCTCCATGCCCGCAACGCCGCGCTCGATCTCGCTCACGTTCGCGACCGCCTTCGTGACGCCCTTCCCTCCCCACTGCGGCCCGCCGTCGCGCAGCTCGACAGCCTCGTGCACACCTGTCGATGCGCCGGAGGGAACGGAAGCGCGACCGACCGCGCCGGACTCGAGCTCGACGTCGACCTCCACGGTGGGGTTCCCGCGCGAGTCGAGGATCTGACGCCCCTGGACGCGCTTGATCGAGCTCATCCCGTCTCCTCCTTGGCCAGGTCGTAGTACCGGTCCTGCTCGGAGAGCGGCAGCTCCGACCAGGTCTCTCCGTGCTCCCGCGCCAGCTCCTCGGCTCGCTCGACGCGCTGCACGAAGCGGCCGTTCGTTCCGCGGAGCGCCAGCTCGGGATCGACGTTCAACCGGCGCGCGAGGTTGACGACGGTGAAGAGGAGATCACCCACCTCATGGGCGACCGCGGCGTCGGGCTCGGTCTCGGGGCGCGGCTCGCCGGTGCGGGCGATCTCAGCCTCGAGCTCCCCGAGCTCCTCGCGCACCTTCTCGAGCGGCCCCTCGAGGTCGGGCCAGTCGAAGCCGGCGGCAACGGCCCGCCGCTGGAGCTTGCGCGCCTGGAGCAAACCGGGCAAGGAGGCGGGAACGTCGTGGAAGATCCCGGCCCGGCCCTCCTGCTCGGACTTCACCTGCTCCCAGCGCTCTCGCACCCGGCCCGCCGTCTCGGCGACGACCTCGCCGAACACGTGGGGATGCCGCCGGACAAGCTTCGCGTGCACCGCGCGGGCGACCGCCTCGAGATCCCCTCCTCCCTGCTCCTCGAGCAGCAAGGAGAGGAAATAGACCTGAAAGAGCAGGTCGCCGAGCTCGTCGACCAGCTTGACGGGATCGCCGGTCGCTGCCGCGTCCGCAACCTCGTAGGCCTCCTCGACGGTGTGCGGCACGATCGTGATCGCGGTTTGCTCGCGGTCCCAGGGGCAGTCGCGGCGCAGTCGCCGGGTCAGCTCCTGGAGCTCGACAAGCGCCTCCGCGAGAGGCACCCGGCTACTCGTTCGGGTTGGTGGCGGTGGTGGTGCCGGTGGCTGCCGCCGGCGGCGTGAAGCCGATCGCGTACGAGACCTTGTCCTCGTAGTCCTTCTTCAGCTCGTCGACCCACTTCGTCATCGCCTCGTTCTTCTTCGTCTGCAGGAGCTGCTGGCGGATCGCGTCCTCCACCTCCTTCAGAGGCGTCACCTTGGCCGCCTTGACGTCGCCGAGCGCCTGGATCACGTGGAAGCCGAACTCGGTCTTGATCGGCGCCGAGATCTCGTTCTTCTTCAGCTCGAACGCCTTCTTGTCGAAGGCGGCGACCGTCTGCCCCTTCGTGATCGTCAGCTTGCCGCCGTTGTCCTTGGAGCCCGTGTCCTCGGAGAACTTCTTGGCCAGCGCGGCGAAGTCGCCCCCCGCGCGCAGCTGGCGCTCGATGTCGTCGGCCTTCGCCTTCTCCTTCACGAGAATGTGGCGAACCTCGCGGCTCTCCGGCTGGCTGTACTGCGCCTTGTTCTTGGTGTAGTAGTCCTCGACGTCCTTGTCGGTCACCTTCACGCCGCTCGTGACCTCCGCGAAGATCTTCTCGGACACGATCTGGGCGCGGATGTCCTTGCGCACCTGCGCGTCCGTCAGGCCCTGGTCTTTGAGCTGCTTCTCGTACTTCTTCTTGTCGCCGCCGAAGTACTGCTTCTGGATCTCGGCGAGACGCGCGTTGACCTGCTTGTCCGTGATGTCCACTTCGAGAGCCTTCGCCCTCTGCTCGAACTGCTCGCGCTGGACGAGGAACTGCACGGCCTGGTTCTTGAGTGTCTGGAACTCCTGTGACCCTGCCTTCGGGAAGTCGCGCTTCTGGTTCTTGTAGCTGGCGCGCGCCTGCTCGATCAGATTGTCGTAGTCGGTCTTGGCGATCTGCTGGCCGTCCACGACCGCGACGGCGTCGCTCGGGACATCGCCGTTGCCCCCGCCGCAACCGGCGAGCACGAGCGAAACGAGCGCACAAAGGACAATGATGAGGCGAGAGGTCTTCATAGCGTGAGAAAGCTCCAGATCGATTCGGGGCGCGCCACTCAGGCCGCCTGACGGGCTATCACGATAGCATCGACGAGGGAGATCGCCCCCTCGAGCGCCTCCGTGCGCTGGGAGACCTCGCGCTTGGCGCTCGTGTAGACGGCAGTGTCGGAGACGTCGCGCAGCGCCCGAAGCTCCGCCGACCCGAGCACCAGCGGCCCGACCGTCGCCCGGCCGCCGCGGTAGATCAGGTAGTCCGCCCCCAGCTGGGCGAGCTTCAGCTTCGCCTCCTGGATCCCGAACAGATGCTCGACGGGCTCCGGCACCGGCCCATAGCGGTCCTCGAGCGCAGCGTGCAGCTCGCGCAGCTCGTCGTCCGACTCGGCGAGCGCCAGGCGCCGGTGGATGTCGATCTTCAGCGCCTCCGAGGCGACGTAGGTCGCGGGAACGTAGGCGTCCACGCGCGCATCGACCCGTACCGGTCGCGTCGCCAGGCGACGCTGGCCCTGCAGCTCGGCCACGGCCTCGGCCAGCATCTCCACGTACAGCTCGAAGCCGAGCGCCGCGACGTGGCCGGACTGCTCTGCGCCCAGTAGGTCGCCGGCGCCACGGATCTCCAGGTCGCGCATCGCGATCTGGAAGCCGGAGCCGAGCTCGGTGTGGTCCGCCAGCGTCGAGAGCCTCGCCCGCGCCTCCGGCGAGAGCTCCGCTGCATCCGGATAGAGGAGGTAGGCATGCGCGGTCACGTCGGAGCGGCCGACGCGCCCACGGATCTGGTAGAGCTGGCTGAGGCCGAGCGTGTCTGCACGCTCGACGATCAGCGTGTTCGCCTGTGGAATGTCGATGCCCGACTCGATGATCGTCGTCGAGACGAGCACATCAGCGTCCCCGCGCAGGAACGCGTGCATCTTCTCCTCGAGCTCGCGCTCGCGCATCTGTCCGTGCGCGACGATGAAGCGGACGTTCGGGCAGAGCTGCTGCAGCTTCGCGGCCGCCTCCTCGATTGTCTCGACCCGGTTGTGCAGGTAGAACGCCTGCCCGCCGCGCGCGATCTCGCGCTCGAGCGCCGTCTTCACGAGCTCTTCGTCGTACTCGCCGACCGTCGTGCGGATCGGCCGCCGCCCCTCCGGCGGCGTCTCGATGATCGTGATGTCGCGGAGGCCGGAGAGGGACATGTGCAGCGTGCGGGGGATCGGTGTCGCCGACAGCGCCAGCACGTCGACCTCGAGCCTGAGCGAGCGGAGCAGCTCCTTCTGGGCCACCCCGAAGCGCTGCTCCTCGTCGAGGATCACCAGCCCCAGGTCCTTCGGGATCACGTCGCGGGAGAGGACGCGGTGCGTTCCGACGAGCACCTCGATCTTGCCCTCGGCGAAGTCCTTGAGGATCTGCTTCGTCTCGGCCGGCTTCCGGAAGCGCGAGACCATCTCGACACGGACCGGGAAGTCGCGGTAGCGCGCCTTGAAGGTGTTCCAGTGCTGCTCGGCGAGGATCGTGGTCGGGCAGAGGACGAGCGTCTGCCTGCCGTTCACGGCGGCCGCGAACGCGGCGCGGACCGCCACCTCCGTCTTGCCGAAGCCGACGTCCCCGCAGACGAGCCGGTCCATCGGTCGTGGCGCCTCGAGATCCTCCTTGACCGCCTCGATCGCCCGCGCCTGGTCCTCCGTCTCGCGGTAGGGAAACTCGGCTTCGAGGCGCTCGAGCCATTCGTGCTCGAGGTCGTAGGCGACGCCCGGCGCCTGCTGGCGCTGCGCGTAGAGCGCGATCAGCTCGGTCGCGAGCTCGTGCACCGACTCGCGCGCGCGAGCCTTCAGGTTCTGCCAGGCCTTGCCCCCGAGCTTCGAGAGCGTGGGCGCGCCGGCGTCGGCGCCGATGTACTTCGAGATCTTGCCGAGCTGCTCGTGCGGGACGTAGAGGCGGTCGTCGCCGCGGAAGGCGAGGAAAAGGTAGTCGCGGGTGACCCCGGCGACCTCCTTCGTCTCGAAGCCCAGCAGCCTGCCGACGCCGTGGTCCTCGTGGACGATGAAGTCGCCCGTGCGCAGGTCGGCGAAGGACGCGAGCGCGCGACCGAGTCGCCGGTCGGCGCGCGGCGGCCGCTTGCGGAACACCTGCGTGTCGGGCAGGAGCACCAGGCCGAGCTCGCGCCAGACGAAGCCCCGGCGCGCGGGCGCGATCGCGAACAGGAGCTCCGGCTCCGCCGGCAGCTCCTCCCCGGGCTCGACCACCCGCGCGGCCGCCCGCTTGAGCAGGTTCCCGGTCCGGAGTGCCTCGCCCGCGTGGGGGAACGCCACGACCACCCGGTTGCCGCCGCGGACGAAGCCCGTCAGCTCTGTCTCCGCCTCGGCGAGCCCGCGCGCGGCGATCGCCGGCCGCTGGGCCTCGAACGAGAAGGGCTGCGCCTGCGGGAAGGGATCGAGCTCCGAGGCGCCCGCCAGCGAGATCTCCGCCAAGCCTTCCTCCGACCAGACACGGCGCACCTCATCCGGCTGCCAGACGAAGTCGGGCGGGCGCCCGAGCACCGGCACGAGATCATGCGGGATCTCGGGCGTGACGGGCTCCAGGTCGTCGTCGAGCAGCATCGGCTCGGTCAGGTCGGCGCGCCGCTCGGCCGCCGGGTAGACGACCGCCCCGTCCACCGGGTGCAGCGCGCGCTGTGTGAACGGCGAGAACGCGCGGACCTGCTCGATCTCGTCACCGTAGAGCTCGACCCGGAGCGGCTCGCGGCCGGTGGTCGGGAAGACGTCGATAAGTCCGCCGCGCACGGCGAACTGGCCGCGCTCCTCGGCGCGGTCGACCCGCTCGTAGCCGGCGAGCGCGAGCGCCTCGGCCAGGCCTTCGAGCCCGGGCTCGGAGCCGACCTCGAGACGCACCGGCTCCGGCCGCATCGACGCAGGCGGAACTCCTTCCGCGAGCGCCGCCGCCGACGCGCAGACGAGGCCGCCGGCCGCAAGCACGTCCAGCGCCCGCGCCCGCTCGCCGACGAGGTGCGGCGGCGGCTCCAGGCCCGAGCCCCAGCGGACGCCACGGCTCGGGAGCAGGGCGACGTTCTCGGTCCCCAAGAACCAGCCGGCCGCCTCGGCCGCGTCGCGCGCGTCCGCGTCCTCGGGCAGCAGCACGACGAGACCGCGGTCGAGCTGCTCGTGCAGCGTCGCCAGGAGCAGCGGCAGCACCGGCTCCGAGACGCGGGCACGTGCGGGCAGGGCAGCCGCAAACGCCTGCAGGCGCTCGAGCGCGAGCAGCTCCCGGACGAACGAGTGAAGTACCGGACGGTCCATGACGAAAGGCGGAAACCTGAGTTTCCGCGGACGGACATGGTACTCGGCGCGACCTGCCTGACCGCGTTCGGACATGATGGGTGCGTGGGGGAGCGCGCAGCCGAGTCGATGACCGCCGCCCAGCGCGATGCGCTGGCGGCCGAGCTCGCCGAGCTGGAAGGCCCGAAGCGGGCGGAGCTGGTGCAGGCGATCGCGACCGCGCGTGGGTTCGGCGACCTCTCGGAGAACTTCGCCTACCACGACGCGAAGAACGAGCAGGGCCTGCTCGAACGCCGCATCTCGATCCTGCGCCACCGCGTGGAGAACGCGGTCATCGTCGAGCACGCGGTTGGCGGCGTCGTCGGCGTGGGCTCGGTCGTCGAGGTCGAGGACGAGCAGGGCGGCCGCTTCGAGGTCGAGATCTCGAGCGTCGGCGGTGTCTCGACCGATTCCCCGCTCGGTTCGTCGCTGCTGGGCGCGAAGGTGGGCGACACGGTCAGCGTGCAGGCGCCGAAGGGCGCCTGGCAGGCCCGCGTCGTTTCGGTTCGCGCGAGCTAGTGGCCGACCAGCTGCCGCGGACACTGCTGCGAGCCGAAGGCGCGGCCGTCTTCATCGCGGTGACCGCCCTCTACTTCCATTTCGGCCATCCCTGGTGGCTCTTCCTTGCGCTGGCGCTGGCACCCGACCTCTCGATGGTGGGCTTCCTGGCAGATGCCCGGACGGGAGCGGTGTCGTACAACCTCGCGCACACCTATGTCCTGCCCGTGGCGCTGGCTGCGGCGGGCGTGCTCTTCGAGGTGGAGGCGCTCGTGCAGGTCGGCCTCATCTGGGCTGCGCACATCGGCGCCGACCGCGCGCTCGGGTACGGCCTCAAGTACCCGAGCGGATTCAAGGACACGCACCTGCAGCGGGTCTAGCTGCTGGTGGCTAGTTGAAGCGGCGCTGGGCCTCGGCGAGCCCGTCGCGCGTGAGCGTCTCGATCGCGTCGGCCCCCCGCGAGACGAGCGCCTCCGGATCGTCCTCGGGCGCGAACGAGCTGAGCACGTAATCCGCAACCGGCCGCCGATCTCCCCGGCCCGGCCGACCGACGCCCACGCGAGCCCGGAGGAAGTCCGCCGAGCCTAGCGCCTGCCGGATCGAACGGAGGCCGTTATGACCGGCGAGGCCGCCGCCGAGCCGCACTTGGATCCGGCCGGGGTCGAGGTCGACGTCGTCGTGGACGACGGCGATCTGCTCGTTCGGCAGCTTGAAGAAGCGCGCCGCGGCGCCGAGTGAGTCGCCGGAGAGGTTCATGTACGTCTCCGGCTTCAGGAGCGCGACCTTGAGGCCATCGAGTCGGATCTCGGCGAGCTGCCCCGAGAACTTGCTCCGGAAGGAGCCGTCGTGGCGGCGCGCGAGCTCGTCCACCACCATCCAGCCCGCGTTGTGCCGGTCGCGGGCGTGCTCGCGGCCCGGGTTGCCGAGGCCGACGACGAGCAGGTCGAGCGTCGAGGCGGTCTCGCCCCGACGAAAGAGGCGCATCAGTGGGTCGCGCGGTGGCGTTGCCGCGCGGCTGGCGTTCTCGGGGCGAGCATGGCTAGGACGCTGGGAGCGCGCGTGCTCGTAGCACGCCTGTGACCGAGGACGACGCCAGGCGAAGTCTCCGAGGACGCCAGACGCCCGGAGGACGCCGCCACGTGACCCACTTACCCCTCGGAGTCGGAGCCGGAGCCGGGCTCGCCGGCAGCCTCGGGCGCCTCGCCCTCGGCGGCCTCGCCCTCCGGAGCCTCGCCGGCCTCGCCCTCGGCGCCCTCCTCGAGCTCCGCGGGCTCGGGCTCGGCCTCGATGATCGGGGCGGACACGTTCGCAATCACGGTCTCGTGCGGGTCGTCGAGGAAGACGACGCCCTCGAGCTTCGGTAGGTCCTCGAGCCGGAGCGTGTCGCCGATCTCCATCCCGCTCACGTCGGCCTCGATCGACTCGGGCACCTCCATCGGCAGCGCCTCGACGTTGATCGTCGATGCAGGCTGCGAGAGGACGCCGCCCTCCTTGACCCCAGGCGCGTCCTCGGCGCCGTGCAGGTGCACGTTGACCGTCGCCTGGATCGCGACGTCGAGGCGCACCTCCTGCAGGTCGATGTGGCGCACGTGACCGCGGATCGGATCGCGCTGGTACTCCTTGAGGATCGACGAGTGCGGCGTGGTCTGGCCCTCGATCACGACGTCGAGCACCGCGTGCAGCCCCGACGGGCCGGTCAGTGCCGTGCGCAACTGGCGCTCGTCGACGGCGAACGCCTTCGCGATTGTCTTGCCATAGAGGACGCCCGGAATCAGGCCCTGCTTGCGCAGGCGCCGCGACTCGGGGGTGCCGAGCAGCTCACGAGCCTTTACCTCGAGACGAAATCTGTCGCCGGCCACGGCGGCGGATTGTAGCGAAGGAACAGTCTGGGTCTAGAAGAGTTGGTTTTCGCCGGCGAAGATCGCCGAGACGGAGTCGTCGGAGAAGACGTTCTGGATCGTCTCGGCGAGGAGGCCGGAGATCGAGAGCACCTCGACGTTGTCGGGCTTGCCCAGCTCGTCGACCGGAACCGTGTCGGTGACGATCACTCGTTCGAATGCGCTCTCGGCGATCCGCTCGAGCGCGGGCCCGTTGAACAGCGCGTGCGTCGCGCAGGCGATCACGCGGGTCGCGCCCGCTTCGCGGAGGGCGTCGGCGCCGGCGCACAGCGTGCCGGCCGTGTCGATGATGTCGTCCGTCATGACGGCGACCTTGCCGGCGACGTCGCCGATCACACCCGTCACCTTCGCCTGGTTGTGGCCCGGACGCTCCTTGTTGAGGACGACGAGGCCGCCGCCGATCATCTCGGCGAAGTGGCCGGCGAGCTTGGCGCGGCCCGTGTCCGGCGCGACCGCGACCCGGTCGACGTCGGGACCGAGCAGGTCGCGGATGTGCTGTGTGAACATCGGCACCGCGACCATGTGGTCGACGGGGATGCGGAAGAAGCCCTGCACCTGACCGGCGTGCAAGTCCATCGTGATCACGCGGTCGACCCCGGCGGTCTCGAGCAGGTCGGCGACGAGGCGCGCGGTGATCGGCTCGCGCGGCCGCGACTTCTTGTCCTGCCGGGCGTAGAAGAACCAGGGGATCACGGCCGTGATCCGCTTCGCGGACGCAAGCTTGGCCGCGTTGACCATGATCAGCAGCTCCATCAGGTTCTGCGCGATCGGCGTCGCCGCCGTCTGGACGATGAACATATCCGCCCCGCGAACCGAGTCGAGGAAGCGGAAGTATGGGGAGCCGTCCGCGAACGTCGTCCGCTCGACCTTCGTCAGCTCGACGCCGAGATGACCGGCGATCTTCTCGGCGAGCACCGGGTGCGAGCTGCCGGACACGACTGCGAGCCGCTTCTGCGGCGTCAGCGAGACGGCGCGGCCGACATCGAGGTGCGGCGCCGTCGCCGCGCCGGTGCCGCCGAGGCCGGGCAGCGTCTGCTCAATCGTCCCGCTTTCCACCGCGCCCTTCCTTGTTGACCTGCCGGGGCGGGAAGCCTGCGAGCGTGTTGTCCGGGACGTCGTCGGTGATGACGGCCCCGGCCGCCGTCCACGCATCGTCGCCAACAGTGACCGGAGCAACGAACATAGTGTCTACGGCCACGCGGACGTTGTTCCCGATCGTCGTCTTGCCCTTGGGCTGGCCGGCCCGGTGGGGGAAGTTCGCCGTGATCGATCCTGCGCCGATGTTGGTTCCCTCCCCGATCTCCGCGTCGCCGATGTAGGAGAGGTGCGGCACCTTCGTATCGTCTCCGATCACCGACTTCTTCAGCTCCACGAACGTGCCGGCCTTCGAACGAGCGCCGAGGACCGTGCCCGGGCGAAGGTAACAGAAGGGTCCGACGGTCGCCTCGACGCCGACCCGGGCGTCGATCGCGACCACGTGCGGCCCGATCTCGGCGCCCGCTGCCACGCTCGTCGAGCCGCGCAGGACGGTGAAGGGGTGAATCGTGCTGTCCGCTTCGAGCTGGACGTCCGGCTCGATCCAGGTCGACGCCGGATCGACGATCGAGACGCCGGCGAGCATGTGCTCGAGGTTGATCCGGTCGCGCAGGGCCGCTGCCGCAGCGGCCAGCTCGGCGCGCGTGTTCACGCCCTCCGTCTCGGCGGGATCGCCGGCAAGGTGCGCCACGACGCGCTCGCCGGCGCCGACCAGGTCCCGCACGGCATCGGTGAGATAGAGCTCGCCCTGCGCGTTGTGCGGCTCGAGCCGCTCGAGCGCGGGCCAGAGCAGCTGCGCCCGGAAGACGTAGATCGAGGAGTTGCACTCGCGCAGCTCCAGCTGCGCCGCGGTCGCATCGGCTGCCTCGACGATCCCCTCGACGCTTCCGTCGGCCGCGCGGACGACTCGGCCGTAGGCGCGCACCTCGGGGGGTTCGAACGAGAGCACGGTCGCAGCCGCCGCTTCGCGGCGGTGTGTCTCGAGCAGCTCCTCGAGGAGCGCGGTGGTCAAGAGCGGCGTGTCGCCCGAGAGGACGAGCACGTCGGTCGCGTCGCCGACGGCGTCGCGGGCCGTCCGGACCGCGTCGCCGGTGCCGAGCGGGGTTGCCTGCACCGCGACGGGAACCTCGCCGAAGGCGTCCCGACTCTCGGGTGAGGCGACCACCACGAGCGGCGCCGGCTCGAGCGGGCGCGCGGCCTCGATCACCCAGTCGACCATCCGCCGGCCGAGAATCGGGTGCAGGTGCTTGGGCAGCTGGGAGCGCATGCGCGTGCCGAGCCCGCCGGCCATCACCACGGCTGCGAATGTCGAATCGGTCACGGGGTCGGCCTAGGTGGTTGGTCGGTGATTGGTGTGCTCGCAGGGACGATCCAGACCAGGCCGGGGGCCGCGCTCGACCGCGGCCAAGGCTGGTTGCCCTGGCAGGGTCGAGGGTGGTTCCCGGCGCCGTGTCTGGGTTGTCATCCGCGAGTGCGGTACTTGCCGATCAATCATCTAAATGGCTGGGGCGCCAGGATTCGAACCTGGGATCGCGGGACCAAAACCCGCTGCCTTACCGCTTGGCTACGCCCCACGGTTCGGATCCGGACCAACTCTATCGGCGGTCGCGCAGGAGCACGACCAAAGCCACGAGCGCGAGCACGACGAGCGCGACGACCGCGAGCGCCGTCACCACGAGCGCGAGCGCCGGCACGAGCACGACCGCCACCTGCGACACGGCGAGGATCCAGGAGCCCTCGCGAAGCTCGTCACGTCGAGCGGTGCGCCCACGCGTCATGTAGAGCGCGACGGCGCCGATCGCGAGCAGGACCACGACCCACCATTCGATCGAGCCGACCAGAACGAGGATTCCCTCGACCAGCGCGAGGATCAGGGCGATCTTGAGCCGACTCTCTCGCAGGGCGCGGCCGAGGCGGGTGCTGCCGTGCTCGATCGTCAACGGCGGTTCCACGCCACCACCGTACCCGGCCGTCGTCAGCCGTACCAGGCGGGAACGGTCAGCCACGTGCGCGCGGCTCCGCGGAGCGCGCGCCGCGCTGCCTGCGCCTGCCGGCGGTGCTGAAAGAGGCCATAGACGGTCGGCCCTGCTCCGGTCACGTCCGCGCGGAACGCGCCCAGCTGGTCGAGGCGCTCGGCCAGCGGCGAGGAGACGAGATCGTTCAGCGGCAGTGCGGCAAGATCGCGCGCGCGGCGGACGGCCGCCAACGCGCGCTCGAGCTGATCGCGCCGCTGCGGCCAGGCCTGCGGGCCGTCGCGATCGTCGAAAGCGGCATAGACGGCGGCGGTCGACTGCTTTGTTGCGTCATTGGGCAACGCCAGCACGACCCAGTAGTCCTGCGGCAGGTCGAGCGGCTGGAGCTCGGACCCGTCACCGAGCCCCAGTTGCGGCCCGTCGCCGAGGAAGAAGGGCACGTCGGCTCCGAGCGAGGCGGCAAGGCGGTTCAGCTCCGCGTCCCCCAGCGGCGCCGCGAGCGTCTGATTGGCGAGCCGCAGAGCGGTGGCCGCGTCCGAGCTGCCCCCGCCGAGCCCTGCCGCGACCGGGATCCGCTTCGCGATCGTGGCCCGCCAGCGCGGCTCGACGCCCGCCGCGACAGCGAGGGCGGCAAGAGCGTCTCTGACGAGCGTGTCGGCGGCAAAGCCCGTCACCTCGAGTTGCGGCGCCGGCGCGATCGCGACCCGGTCGCCGAGGTCGACCCGCTGGAGCACGGTCGCGACCTCGTGCTTACCGCCGTTGGCTCGCGGCCCGACGACGAGGGCCAGGTTGATCTTCGCAGGCGCCGGCGCTCGGTTCACGCTGGGTTCAGGGCGCGGGTGAGCTCGACGAACTCGGGCGGCTCGAGCTCCTCGGCGCGCGCTTCGGGGGGGCGCCCGATCGCCGCGAGCGCGGCGGCGGCCTGCTCGCGATCGACGTGCCCGGCGAGCGC
>JAWVCV010000079.1:0-4151 GCA_033858115.1 Gaiellaceae bacterium | reverse complement strand
ACGCGAGACGTAAACCTAGGCGGGCACGGCGGCGGACCAGGCCGTTCCGACGCCGAGCTCTTCCGCGAGCGCGGCGACGATCTCCGGGTCGAACTGCGTCCCCGAGCAGCGAGCGAGCTCGGCGATCGCCTCGTCGTCCGTGAGGCGGCCGCGGTAGACGCGATCGGAGGTCATGGCGTCGTAGGCGTCTGCGACGAAGATGATCCGCGCCCCCAGCGGGATCTCGTCGCCGCCGATCCCGTCGGGGTAGCCGGAGCCGTCCCAGCGCTCGTGGTGGCGGAGCACCCAGTCCGCGACCGGGTCGACGCCGAGGCTCTCGAGCATGCGGAAGCCGATCTGGGGGTGGCGCTCGAGCACGAGTCGCTCCGTCTCGGAGAGCGGGCCCGGCTTGCGCAGGATCTCCTCCGGGATCGCGAGCTTGCCGAGGTCGTGCAGGCTCGCGGCGAGGCGCGTCAGCTCGACCTGCTCGCGGTCCGCGCCCAGGCGGGTGGCGATCCGGGCTGCGAGGTCGGCGACCCGCTCCGAGTGCGAGCCGGTGTACGCGTCGCGGGCGTCGACCGCCTTGGCGAGGCTTGCGGCTGCGCGGAAGCGTGCGGCCCGGTCGGGGCCGGCGGCGAGCCGCTTGAGCTCTGCGATCTCGACGACGTCGGGCCGGTAGACGCGGACCTGGTTCTTGCCGTACTCCTTCGCCCAGTAGAGCGCGCTGTCCGAGCGGCGCACGAGCTCGTCGCGGTCGACGTCCACCTGCGGCACGGTCGCGATGCCGGCGCTGACGGTGACCGGTCCGGCGGGTGGAAGCTCGATCGAGGCGATGCGCTCCACGATCGCCTCGGCTGCGATGCGGGCGCCATCCTCGTCGCGGCCGGGAAGCAGGATCGCGAACTCGTCGCCCCCGAGCCGGAATGCCTCGCCGCCCTGGCGCAGGTTCGTCGCGAGCTGCGCGAGCACCCTGTCGCCGCCCGGATGCCCGAAGCGGTCGTTGATCCGCTTGAAGTCGTCGATGTCGACGAGGCAGAGGCTGAGCGGATAGCCCTGGGCGTCCGAGTCGGCCAGCTCGTGCTCGAGCCGGTCGTGGAAGTGCCGGTGGTTGCCGAGCCCGGTGAGCGGGTCCGTCAGCGCGAGCCGCATCGCCCGCAGCTCCCGGAAGGTCGAGCGCTGGTAGAGGGCGATCGCGAGCAGAGGCCCTACGAGCGCTCCGGAGAGGAACGGCGAGCGCTGCCAGAGCACGACGAGCATCAAGGCCGCCGAGGCCATCAGCCCGAAGGGCAGGGCCGTGATCGCGATGCTCGTCCGGGCGACGTCGACCAACGGCTTGCGCGCGCTGACGCTGACGACGAGGCTGATCAGGATCAGGTTGATCCCGAAGTGCGCCAGCGCCGCGACGACGATCTGCGCGAAGAGGAGCGCAGCGTCGTGCCCCCGCAGCGGCGCAATCGCTCCGCCGGCGACGACAGCTGCGATCGAGAGCACCGAGGCGTTGTACGCGACCCGGACCGGCGGCCGGTGCTCCAGCAGCTGCATGATCGGCGCCGCGAAGCCGACGATCACGCCTGCCTCCCAGCCGTAGAGGACGATGCTCGCGGTGCAGAACACGAAGCCCAGCGAGACGCCGCCCGTGTCGATTCCGTCGAGCGGGACCGGGTAGCGCTCGGCCAGCGTCGAGGCTGCGAGCAGGCCCGCGATGCCAGCCAGGGTCGCCAGGTTGGGAGGCGAGACGGCGAACGAGACCGCAGCCGCGGCCGCGACCACGAGGCCGAGCCCGCCGACCGGCAGGACGACAACCCGGAGCCGCGGAGGCATTTTCGCCCCCGCGCTCATGGGCGAGGGGTTACCAGCCCCAGGTGAGGAGCTGCCAGCCCCACGTGCCTGATGCCGCCGCAAGGCTGGAGAGGATTACGAGAAGTGCGATGAAGCGGGGATTCGACCACTGCAACATGCTGTTCCTCCTACCGCGGGACGCCAGACGGGGCAAGTCTGAACCGCCGCGGCGGCGCCGTAATCCCTCGAAGGGGTGATTTGCAGGCATTCCGGGCGGCGCGATAGCCTGCCGGCGTGGCCGTGCACATCGAGCCCGAGCCGACGGAGGAGGAGCGCCAGGCGATCCTCGCCGCGCTCGCTGCGGCGGCGGCCGGGGCGGGCCGTAACCCGCGGCCGTCGTTGCTCGTTGAGGAAGCAGAATGTGCTGCCGCTGTGGAGATCATCCAGCCCGATCCGCCGATGAGCCCTTCTGCCCCATCTGCGTGATCTCGATCAAGGTCGAGGTCGCGAGGGGGTTGACGCAGCTCTCCGGTTACCTCGCCGCGTGGGCCGCCTTCGGCGAGTGGTGCAACCACCACCAGACGGCGTAGCGCCTAGGCCGTGCCACGCAGGAGGCGCGGCGCCGCCCGCGCGTAGTCGAGCGCCGACACCCAGGTGAGCACCAGCGCCACGAGGAGCGCCCACCAGCCGACGCGCTCGTCCCAGGCGCCGGCCGCCGCAAAGCCGCCGAGCGCAGCCGCCGTGGCCTGCGCCCACGTCTTCAGCTTGCCGAGGTCGCGGGCCGCGATCACGACTCCGCGCTCGATCGCCGCGAGGCGCAACCCGGAGATCAAGAGCTCGCGCGCGACGATGGCCGCGACCATCCAGCCTGGCCAGATGCCGTCCTCGATCAGCATCACGAACACCGCCAGCACGAGCACCTTGTCCGCGATCGGGTCGAGCAGCGATCCGAGCTGCGAGGTGACGCCACGTCGCCGGGCGATCCGGCCGTCGAACCAGTCGGTCGCCATCGCCACGCAGAAGAGCGCCGTCGCCCACGCCTCGTTGTGCGGCAGTTCCCACGCGTAGAGGACGACGACGAGGGGGACGGCCGCGACCCGAGCGACGGTCAATTGATCGGGAAGGGTCATCCCTCCGAGAGAATACGCGGCCGATGGCTCTCTTCTCCAAGGTGCTCGTGGCGAACCGCGGCGAGATCGCCGTTCGGATCTTCCGGACGCTGCGCGAGCTCGGGATCGGCACGATCGCTGTCTATTCGGAGGCCGACCGGGATTCGCTTCACGTCCACGCGGCCGACGAGGCGTTCCTCGTCGGCCCCGGGCCGGCCGCCGAGAGCTATCTCGTCGGAGAGCGAATCCTCGACGCCGCCCGCCGGGCGGGCGCCGAGGCGATCCACCCCGGCTACGGATTCCTCGCGGAGAACGCGGCGTTCGCGCGCGCCGTCGAGGAGTCCGGGTTGACCTGGATCGGCCCGCCCAGTCACGCGATCGAGCTGATGGGCTCGAAGACACGCGCCCGAACGGCGATGCAAGCGGCAGGTGTGCCGATCATCCCCGGCGCTACGGATCCCGTCGAGACCGTGGCCGAGGTGCTCCGGCTCGGCGACGAGGTCGGCTATCCGCTGATCGTCAAGGCAGCCGCCGGAGGGGGCGGCAAGGGGATGAAGCTCGTCGCCGCGCCGGACGAGGCCGAGCGGGCCTTTGAGTCCGCGCAGCGCGAAGGCGAGAAGTACTTCGCGGACGGCCGCGTCTACGTCGAGCGCTACCTGGAGGATCCACGGCACGTCGAGGTGCAGGTGCTCGCCGACGCGCACGGAAACGTGATCCACCTCGGCGAGCGCGACTGCACGATCCAGCGCCGCCACCAGAAGCTGATCGAGGAGACGCCGTCTCCGGCCGTCGACGAGGAGTTGCGCGCCCGGATCGGCCAGATCGCCGTCGACGCGGCTCGCGCGGCCGGCTACCGGTCCGCCGGAACGATCGAGGGCCTCCTCACGGCCGGCGGCGAGTACTTCTTCATGGAGATGAACACCCGCATCCAGGTCGAGCACACGGTCACCGAAGAGGCGACCGGCGTCGACCTCGTGCGCGAGCAGGTCCTGATCGCGGCGGGCGAGCCGCTCTCGCTCCGTCAGGAGGACGTCCGGATTCGCGGCCATGCGATCGAGTGCCGGATCAACGCCGAGGACGTCGCGAGCGGATTCCTGCCCGCGCCCGGCCGGATCACGCACTACCGCGAGCCCGGCGGCCCGGGGGTGCGCGTGGACTCCGGGGTCGTCGCCGGCAGCGAGATCAGTGGCCTCTACGACCCGATGATCGCCAAGCTGATCGTCCATGGCGTCGACCGCGAGCACGCCCGAATGCGGATGCTGCGCGCGCTCGACGAGTTCGAGC
>JAWVCV010000078.1:0-2595 GCA_033858115.1 Gaiellaceae bacterium | reverse complement strand
TCTTCCGGCTCCAGATCCCGGCGCACAGGCCGTCGATCAAGAGGAACGGCGTGCCCGCCGGGCCCTCGTAGCGGCCCTTGCCATGCGCCGCGACCTGCTCGCGCACCTCGGGCGGGACGAGGTGCTCGCGCTCGCGGAAGCCCATCACGTAGACGTCGTACTCCGGCAGCAGGCGCACGCTCGGCCTCGGCTCCACGGCCTCGGGGTCCGATATGTCGATCGACTCGAACAGCTCTCGGGCTACGGCGGGAGTCAGCTGACGAGAGGTGAACCACTCGCGAAACTGCCGATAGGTGACGGGTCCATACGTCTCGGCGTAGCGGCGTGCCACCTCGCGTAGCGCTTCGCGGGGCTCCCACGCGCGCTGAGGGCCCAGCCAGTCGTGCGGGTGGACAAACGTCACCCTCTGGCCTTGCGGGGGTCCGAACACGAGCTCGTCCGCCTCGGCTGCGCCCCCGAGGTAGAACCCCCAGCCAGACGCCAGCTTCGCACGCGGCGCCGGTCCGACCTGCTCCACGACCGCGTCCGCAAGCTGCTCGCGGGTCAACCTCCGACCGCGCAGGGCAGTCGCGATCGCCGCAACGACCTGCTCGACGTTCTCGAGCGAATCCGACTCGTAGTCGGCGGGGCCGACCACGGCCCGGCGCGCCGCGGTCCAGAGCGAGAGCTCATCGGACGGATGGAGATGGAGCGTCCCGCGCAGCGTCCAGGTCTTGGCAAGCTCCCGCCGCTCCCACAACGCCGCGCGCACGTCTTCCTGCGTGATCCCCTCGACGCGCGCCGCGAGCTGCAGCTCCGCGGAGCCCATCACCTGGGCATGGATGCCGCAGACGTCCCGGACGACATCGACCAGGTCCTTCGCCGGCGCGCGCTCGGCCAGATGGCTCCGCGCCAACCGCCGTGAGCGAACCTCGTCCCAGGCCGGCGAACCCACCGGCCGCGCTCAGGTGCGCGTGCCGCGCACGAGCCAGGCTCGTGCACTCAACGTGAACGGGCCGGCGGGGGAGCCGAGCCGCTTGTGGCACTCGTCGTGGAGCGCAGCCTGCGAGTCCGGATCGAGCCCCACGCAGTACGCCCCTGCAGGCCCTACGCCGGCGAGGAACGGCGTCCAGAAGTCCTCGAAGCCCTCGTACGCGGCCTCGACCACGAGCGGGCGCGTCGCCACCTCTTGCAGGCCGCATGCTTCCCAGAGCTCCTGGAGCTCGTCCGGGGAGCCGTACCGCATCGTGCGGCCTTCATCGAGCGCGTCCGGATCGAGCGCCACGGCCGCCCCCCAGAAGGTGCGGAGCATCGTCATCTCGCCCTTGTAGTCCCACACGACCGAACCGACGACGCCGCCCGGCCGCGTCGCTGCAGCCATGGCGCGGACGCCACGCTCGGCATCCGACATGAAGTTGACGACGAGCTGGGAGGTGGCGACGTCGAACGGGACCGGAGCCGCGACCAGATCCTCCGCAACCCCCAGCCGCACGTCGGCGCCGGGCACTCTGCTCCGGCAAGCCTCGACGAAGGTCGGCGACGGGTCGAGCGCCGTGACGCGCTCCGGGCCCACCAGATCCGCGGCTGCCCGCGTGAATGCTCCCGGCCCGCAGCCCACGTCGAGCACCCGATCCTCGGGCCGCACACCGAGCGCTTCGAGGTGCGCCACGGCCAGCGCCGGCGTGTACCTGCCGACAAACCGGTCGTACGCCTCGGCGGCGGTGAAGAACGTCCGGACGATGTCGCCGCTCACTCGGGCACAACCGCTGCGTCCGTGGCCAGCAGGATCTGCTTCAGCGTGTCCCCGCGGAGGCCGAGGCGGAGCGTCTCGAGGGGGATCACCTCGTCCGGCGGGATGTTGCCCAGGTTGACCTCCGGCCCGAACTCCTTCACGAACCACGCCTGAGCGGCCTTGCTCGGGGCCTCGAAGATCACGTGCTCGGTGCCGACGGCCTCCGCGATCTCGCCGATCAGCTCGGTGCGCATGCCACCCCCTGCGTCGAAGATCCCCGCCGTGCCGCTCTCGCGGGCCTCGGTGATCACCTTCCACGCGCCGGCGTCGAGCTCCTCCTGCAGCCAGCGCTTCCACTCGTCGGCGGTGTGCTCGACGGACGAGTCCTTGGAGCCGACCTCGGAGAGGACGGTGAAGTCGCGGGCGAAGTCGGCGACCAACTCGAGCTTGCGCTCTCTGGGGATGTCGACGCTGCCGTCGGAGATCTCGACGTGGGTCAGCCCAAGCTCGCCGAGCCACTGCTTGTACTGGTCGAGCCGGTCCTTGGCGTAGACGACCTCGAAGAACGTTCCCCCGAGCACGACCGGCTTGTCCTGCAGCACCGCGAGCTTCCGCTCGAGGCTCTTCGTTACGTACGACGTGCCCCAGCCGAGCTTGACGACGTCGATCAGGTGCCCCGAGACCTCGAGCACGTCTTCCCAGCCGCGGGGACCGAGCCCCTTGTCGATCACGTGCGTCAACCCGGCGGAGCGCTCCGGCAGGCCGAGATCAAAGCCGGGCAAAGATCTCCTTCAGCTTGTCCTGCGCGCTCTCCTGGACGTCGTGGAAGAGCGAGTTGCCGTGGGCGTCGATCCCGACGATCAGCGGCCCGAAGTCCTTGACCC
>JAWVCV010000077.1:0-18994 GCA_033858115.1 Gaiellaceae bacterium | reverse complement strand
GCGCAGGCACTGCGGAGTTCATGCTCGACGGCCGCGACTTCTTCTTCCTCGAGCTGAACGGGCGGATCCAGGTCGAGCATCCGGTCACCGAGCTCGTCACCGGCGTCGATCTCGTGCGCGAGCAGCTACGCATCGCCGACGGCGAGCGACTCGGTGGCTCAGAGCCACCAAGTCGGATCGGCCACGCGGTCGAGGTGCGGCTCTACGCCGAGGATCCGCAGACGTTCCTGCCCCAGGCGGGCATTGTCGAGCGGCTGCGGCTTCCGGACGGCGTGCGCGTGGACGCCGGCGTCGCCGAGGGCGACGAGGTCGGCACCTCGTACGACCCGATGATCGCGAAGCTGATCGCGCACGGGCCGACGCGCGCCGAAGCGCTCGCCCGACTGGCGGACGCGCTCGCAGCGACAGAGGTGGGAGGCATTACGACGAACTTGCCCTTCCTGCGCTGGCTCGTCGCGCACCCGGTCGTGCGCGCGGGCGAGGCGACGACCGCGTTCCTGACCGAGCACCCGCCGCTTTCGGAGCCGCCGCTGAGGCTCCCGCAGGGCCCCTGGCGCGGCGGCTGGCGCCTGAACCTGCCTGCCGCGCCGCCGGCGGCCGCGCCGGACGTCGACAGCGCCGCGCACGCGCATGCGGCGGGCGCCGGCGAGAGCCGGGTGACCGCGCCGATGCCGGGTACGGTCCTGCGCGTCGAGGTCGCCGCGGGCGATCGCGTGGAAGCACGTCGGCCGCTGCTCGTGCTCGAGGCGATGAAGATGGAGACGCCGCTGACGGCGCCCTTCGACGCGACCGTGAAGGCGGTGCACGTCGAGGAGGGCGACCGCGTCGCCGGCGGCGCCCTCCTCGTCGAGCTGGAGCCGAGCTAGGCCTCGGCCCGGACCGGGACGGGGGCGTCCGTTCCGCGCGAGCGCGCGAGGATCGCCGCGACGGCGGCCACGAGGACGGCCGCCGCGACGAAGACGGTCCAGCCGTCGTCGAACGTCGGCTTCACCGTCATCGCGAAGACGATCGCGTAGAGGAAGACGAGCTCGATCCGCAGCGACATGAAGATCTTGCGGATCAGCTCCTGCCCCTCCGGAGTCTCGGCGCCCACGACCTCGAGCCTCTTGGCCGTCGGCGCGATGTGGAAGAGGCCGCTGACGAAGGAGCCGGCGTAGGCGACGAGCGCGTAGATGACCCACAGCCGCCCCCAATCCCAGCTGCCCTCGATCATCAGCCCGACGCCGGCGAGGAGCACGAGCAGGGACGCAGGCACGAAGACCTTCTCGCCCAGCCTGCCGGCCCGCCCCGCGAACATGCCGATCTCGCGAGCGTCGCCGCCGCTTCGCACGGCCATACCGTAGACCTGGAAGATGAACGCGCCGCCGAGCCAGACGGCCGCGGCGCTGATGTGGACGAACAGCAGAAACTCGTACCAACTCACTGCGGAACCCCTCCTCGTGCGAAAACCCGGACGAGGACTTTCTACAGCGCTAGAACAGCTTCTGCAACTTCATCGCCGCGCCCATGTCGCCCTTGATCTTCAGCTTCCCGGTCATATAGGCGGTGGTCGGATTCTGCTCGCCGCGGACGATCGACATGAAGTCGCTCTCGGACGTCACGATTGTCGTGTCGGCGTCGCCGCCGCCCTCGGTGACGCTGACGCTGCCGTCGTTCACCGCAACGAGCCACTGTCCGGCACCCTTGATGTCGAACAGGTACGAGTTGTTCATCCCGGCCGTCTTGTCGGCGCCGGCGCGCTCTGCAAGGCCGTCGAAGAACTCCTGCACGCTCTCAGCCATCTCGCTCCTTCGTCGTAGGACAGCCGAATCTACCCGGTAGGGTTCGCGCGCGCATGGACCTCGACCTGACCCCGGAGCAGGAGCTGATCCGCGAGACGGTGCGCGAGTTCGCCCGCGAGAAGGTGGCGCCGGTGGCCGAGGAGCTCGACCGCGAGTCGCGCTTCCCCTACGAGCTCGTCGCCGAGCTCGGCGAGCTCGGCCTGATGGGCCTGCCGATCCCGGAGGAGTACGGCGGCGCCGGCGGCGACACGGTCTCGTACGCGCTCGCGATCGAGGAGCTGACGCGGGTCGACTCGTCGGTCGCGATCACCGTCGCCGCGCACACGTCGCTCGGAACGATGCCGATCCTCCAGTTCGGGAGCGAGGAGCAGAAGCAGCGCTGGCTCCCCGACCTCGCCTCGGGCCGCAAGCTCGCGGCGTTCGGGCTGACCGAGCCGAGCGCGGGCTCGGACGCCGGCAACACCCGCACGACGGCCGAGCTGCGTGACGGGCAGTGGATCGTCAACGGCTCGAAGATGTTCATCACGAACGCCGGCACCGACGTGACCTGGGGCGTCACGCTCACCGCACGCACCGGCGAGGATGAGATCTCGAACGTCGTCGTCGAGAACGGGGCGCCGGGCTACGAGATCTCCGCGCCGATGAAGAAGCTCGGCTGGCGCGCATCCGACACGCGCGAGCTCTCGTTCCGGGACGTGGCCGTGCCCGAGCGCAACCTGCTCGGTCCACGTGGCCAGGGCTATCACCAGTTCCTCCAGATCCTCGACGGTGGCAGGATCTCGGTCGCCGCCATGGGCGTCGGCCTTGCTCAAGGCGCCTACGACCTCGCGTACGCGTATGCACAGGAGCGGGAGCAGTTCGGCAAGCCGATCGCGCGCTTCCAGGCGGTGCAGTTCCGGCTGGCGGACATGGCGACGGAGCTCGAGGCCGGCCGCGGCCTCACGCTCAAGGCAGCCTGGCTGAAAGACCAGGGTCGGCCGTTCGCGCGCGAGGCGGCAATGGCCAAGCTCTACACGGGTGAGCTGTCGAACCGGGCGGCGAACTGGGCGCTGCAGATCCACGGCGGCTACGGCTTCATGGACGAATACGCGATCTCGCGCCTCTACCGCGACCAGAAGATCCTCGAGATCGGCGAGGGCACGAACGAGGTGCAGCGGATGGTGATCGCGAAGCATCTCGGGCTGTGAGTTAGCCGTTTCGCCCTCCGGGGCACCTCTTGCGTAGACGACTAGAGGAGGATTCATGTCCGACGAGACGAGAGACGAGGAGCTCGAGGAGAAGGAAGGCGCGCCGTTGCCGCCGCGCGAGATGATGTCGCTGCTCAGCACGAGCCCTGCGAGCGGGCTCGGCGGACTCGGCGACATTCAGCCCGGCCCCGGCCCGGTGCCGACCGATCCGGCGCAGGCGCCGACCACGGGTCCCCTGCCGCATGTCCAGCCGGTCAGCGGCGACGAGATGCACACCCAGGACGGAGCGGACGCAGCCTCGCCGGACCCCCGCCACGAGACGATCACGCAGAGCGACTCCGCGGCCTCCGAGACCTAGCCGCCTTCGGCGAGCGCGTGCCGGAGCTTGCGGCGAGCGGCCTTGCGCTCTTTCATCGCGCGCGGGTCCGGCACCGGCACGGCCGAGAGGAGCGCCTTCGTGTAGTCGTCCTTCGGGTCCGTGTAGACCTCCTCGGCCGGGCCGATCTCGACGAGCCGTCCCTGGTTCATCACCGCGATCCGGTCACTCATCGTGCGCACGACCGCGAGATCGTGGGCGATGAAGAGGTACGTGAGGCCGAAGTCCTGCTGCAGGTCCTTGAGCAGATTGAGGATCTGCGCCTGGATCGAGACGTCGAGCGCCGAAACGGGCTCGTCGCAGACGATCAGCTTCGGGCTCAGGGCGAGCGCGCGAGCGATTCCGATCCGCTGCCGCTGGCCGCCCGAGAACTCGTGCGGATAGCGGTTCGTGAAGGTCGGATCGAAGCCGACCACGTCCAGCAGCTCGCGGATGCGGATGGAGCGGTCTTGCCGCGTGCCGATCCCGTGCACGATCAGCGGCTCGCCGACGATGTCGCCGACGGTCATTCGCGGGTCGAGTGACGAGTAGGGGTCCTGGAAGACGATCTGCATCTCGCGCCGCATCCGCCGTAGCTCTTCACGGCCGATCTCGGTGAGCTCGGTGCCCTCGAAGCGCACCGACCCCGACGTCGGCTTCAGCAGCTGCAGGATGCAGTAGCCGGTGGTCGACTTGCCGGACCCGGACTCGCCGACGAGGCCCAGCGTCTCCCCCTGGGAAACCGTGAAGCTGACTCCGTCGACCGCCTTCACGTCCCCCACCTTCCGCTCGATCAAGAGCCCTTCCTTGATCGGAAAGTGCTTGTGGAGGTCGGTGACCTCGAGCAGGGGTGCACGCTCGTTCATGCAGGCGCCTCCGCGGCCGCTCGATCGCCGGCGCGCTCACTCGCGGGATGCGCCGAACGCACCCAGTGTCCCTTCCGGATCTCGCGCAGCTCCGGCATCTGCTCGGTGCAGGAGTCACCCCCGGCATAGCGGCACCGCGGCGCGAACCGGCACGCGGCCGGCGGGTCGATCAGGTCGGGCGGGCGGCCGGGGATCGCGGTCAGCCTGCGGTGGCGGATGTCCTCGCCCTCGAGCTGCGGCAGCGCGCCGAGCAGAGCCTCGGTGTACGGATGCTCCGGATGATCGAAGAGATCGAGCGTCGAGGCCTGCTCGACGATCTGGCCCGCGTACATGACCGCGATGTCGTCGGTCGCCTCCGCGACCACGCCCATGTCGTGGGTGATGATGATCATGGCCATGTCGTGCTCGGAGCGCAGGTCGTCGAGCAGGTCGAGCACGGAGGCCTGAACGGTCACGTCGAGTGCGGTCGTCGGCTCGTCGGCGATCAGGAGCTTCGGGTCGCACGAGAGCGCGATCGCGATCATCACGCGCTGGCGCATGCCACCGGAGAACCGATGCGGGTAGTCCTTGAGACGCTCGGAAGCTCGCGGGATCCTGACCTCCTCGAGCAGCTCGATCGCTTTCTTGTTCGCCTGCTTCTGTGGCACGTCGTAGTGCCGCCTGATCGTCTCGGTGATCTGCGTCCCGATCGTCAGCGTCGGGTTGAGCGACGTCATCGGGTCCTGGAAGATCATCGCGATCTCGCGGCCGCGCACGTCCTCGAGCTTGTGCTCCGACAGCGTCGTCAGGTCCTGGCCTTCGAAGAGCACCTCGCCGGAGACGATCTTCGCGGGTGGCTGGGGGATGAGCCCCATGATCGACAGCGCGGTCACCGACTTGCCGCAGCCCGACTCGCCCACGATCCCGAGCGTCTTGCCCTTCTCGACCGAGAAGCTGATCCCGTCGACCGCCCTGACCACGCCTTCGCGCGTGAAGAAGTGGGTGCGCAGGTCGTTGACCTCGAGCAGCGCCATCAGCTCTTCCTGCTCCTCGGATCGAGGGCGTCCCGGAGGCCGTCGGCGATGAAGTTCGCGCACATGACGAGCGACGCGATCGCGACCGACGGGACAACGATCTCGATCGGGTGCGTCCGGTACGTCGACCTGCCCTCCTGCGCCATCGCGCCCCAGGAGGGGTCGGGCGGGCTGATCCCCAGCCCGATGAACGAGAGGAACGCCTCGCCGAGGATCACTGCCGGCAGCTCGAGGAAAATCGCGATGATCAGCACGCCGAGCGTGTTCGGCAGCAGATGCCGGAAGAGAATCCGATACCAGCGCGCCCCGACCGCCTTGGCCGCGCGCACGTAGTCGTTCTCCTTCAGGCTGATCACCTGGCCGCGCACGATGCGCGCGGTCGTGAACCAACTCGCGATCGAGAGCGCGATCATCATCGTCCACATGTTCGTGGTGCCGATGATCGCGAGGGTGATGATCGCGAACGGCAGGTACGGCAGCCCGTAGAGCGCGTCGAGGAAGCGCATCAAGCCGTTGTCGAGACGGCCGCCGACGAAGCCCGAGATCGCCCCGTAGAGAACGCCGATCGCCAGGATCGCGACCGTCGCGCCGAAGCCGATCAGGATCGAGACGCGGCCTCCGAGCGCCGTCCGCGTGAAGAGATCGCGTCCGTACTTGTCCGTGCCGAAGAAGTGCGAAAGGCTCGGGTCCTGCTTCGCGATCGGGTACTTCACCGCGTCCGGGTCCCACGGCGAGAGGATCGGCGCGAGCAGGCAGTAGAGGATGATGAGGAGGAAGAACGCGCCTGCGATCACGGCTGCGCGATTGCGGAGGTAGCGCCGCCACGCGTCCTTCCAGAGGTTCGACTGGCGGATCGGCGCCCCCGAAGCCGGAGCGGCTCCCGGTTCGACGGCGAGCCCCTCCTCGCGGATGTCGCTCGGGTTGGCGACCACTAGGTGCGCACGTCCCGCGTGCGCGGGTCGAGCACGCCGTAGAGGATGTCGACGACCAGGTTGGCGAAGATCACGAGCCCTGACAGCAGCACGGTCAGGCCCATGACGACCGAGTAGTCGCGGGCGCTGACGGCCGTCACGTAGTACCCGCCGATGCCCGGGATGTTGAAGATCAGCTCGATCACGAACGAGCCGGTGATGATGTAGCCGAGGAGCGGCCCAGCCGCCGTGATCACGGGGATCAGCGAGTTGCGCAGCACGTGCAGGCCGACCACGCGCCGGTAGCGGAGCCCTTTGGCCCTGGCCGTCCGGACGTAGTCCTGCTGCAGCGTCTCGAGCATCGTCCCGCGCACGAGCCGTGCGAAGAGCGCCATCGGGCCGAAGCCGAGCGCGATCGAGGGCAGGATCTTGTACTCCCAGCTCGTCCAGCCGCTCGTCGGCACCCAGCCCGCCTTCAGCGCCACGAAATAGATCAGGAGCGTCGCGATCAAGAAGCTCGGCACGGCGTGGAAGACGTTGGAGAAGAACATGGCGCTGTAGTCGACCCAGGTGTTGTGGCGGAGCGCCGCGACCACCCCCAGTGGCACGCCGAGCAGGATCGCGAACAGGAACGCGTAGAGGCCGAGCTCGGCCGACTTCGGAAAGTGCGTCTTGATGATGTCGTTCACGTCGCGGCCGCGGAGCACGAGGGACGGGCCGAGATCGAGCGTGAAGACCCCCTTCACGTAGTACGCGTACTGCATGTACCACGGCTTGTCGAGGTTGAACTTGCGCTCGAGATTGGCCTTGACCGCAGCGGGGACGGCGCGCTCCGTATGGCGGAACGGGCTGCCCTTCACCTGCCGCATCATCATGAACGTCAGAAAGATGACGACCAGAAGAACCGGGATCGTCCAGAAGACCCGCCTGACGATGAATTTCAGCATCGATTGGCCTTACCCGTTTGCATTGTCGCCGAACAGGGGCGAGGCCGGCCGGCTCCGCCCCTGTTCGTGCGGCGAGCGCTACTTGGTGACGACGACCTTGGTCAGGTCGGTCTGGTTGAGCAGGTTCACGTTGAACGTGTCCTTCACGGACTCCCGCTCCAGGTTCGTGTACGTGTACCAGTAGATCGGCAGGACCGGCATCTCGCCGTTCTCCCCGCCCAGGATGTCCTCCGCCTCGCGGTAGAGCTTGTAGCGGGCGTCGGTGTCCGGGGTCTGCTTCGCCTTGGCGATGACCGCGTCGTAGTCCTTGTTGCAGAAGTTCGTGTTGTTGTTCCCCGACTTGCAGGTCCAGAGGTCGAGGAAGTTGATCGCGTCGACGAAGTCGCCGATCCAGCCGAGCCGGTAGACGTCGACGTCGGAGTTCGGCGGCGGACCCAGGAACTCCAGATACTGCTGGAACTCCTGCTGCTTGATCGTGCTCGTGATCCCGAGCTCCTTCCAGGCCGCCTGGATCGCGACCGCGATGTCCTTGTGGCCCGGGGAGTCGTTGATGTAGAGGTTGATCTTCGTCTTCGGGTTCGCGACCTCGCTCATCAGCTGCTTCGCCTGCTCGAGATCCGCCGTCTCGGGCTGCCAGGGCGACTTCGGGTCGATCACGTCGAAGCCAGGCATGCCCTTCGGCGTGAACCCGGTCGTCGGCAGCTGATCGGCCTGCGCGATGTTGTCGATGATCGACCGGCGGTCGATCGCGAGCGACATCGCCCGCCGCTGCTTCACGTCGGTGATGTTCCTGACGTTGAACCCGTAGTAGTAGGTGCCGAGACCCGGGTACTGGTCGTACTCGGGCGTCTCCTTCAGGCGGGAGATCTCGTCGACGGGAAGCCCCTGGTAGAGAACGTCGAGCTCCTTGGCCTCGAACGCCTGCACCGCGGTCGTGCCGTCCGAGATCATGCGGCCGTTGACGCGCGTCAGCTTGACGTTGGCCGCGTCGCGCCAGCCGTCCCACTTGACCAAGTTGATGTTGGCGTTGTGCTCCCAGCTGTCGAGCTTGAACGGCCCGTTCGTGACGATGTTCGCCGGCTCCGTCCACTTGTCGCCGAACTTCTCGACGGCCTTCTTGTTGACCGCGAGGAACGAGGTGTGCGCAGACTGCTGGATGAACCACGGCTGCGGTGTCGTGAGCTTGACCTCCAGGGTCTTGTCGTCGACCGCCTTCACACCCACCTTGTCGGCGAGGGCAGCGCACTGGTCCTTCTTGGGATCGCAGCTGTTGTACTCCTGCGCACCGACGATGCCGTAGAACTGGTACGCGTAGTCCGCGCCGAGCTCAGGCGAGAGGGTGCGCTTCCACGAGTACTCGAAGTCGCCGGCCGTGACGGGGTCGCCATTCGTCCACTTGACACCGTCCCGCAGCACGTAGGTGACTGTCTTGCCGTCGTCGCTCGTCTCGAAGCTCGCGGCTGCGCTGCCGACCGGATTGAGGTCGGCGTCGAGCTTGACGAGCGGATCCATGATGTTGAGCAGGATGTTGGACGAAGTGGTGTCGGTTGCGAGACCAGGGTCGAGCGAAGGCGGCTCGGTACCCCAGTTGACGGTGATCACCTGCTCGGCGGCTTCGGCGCCGCCGCCGCCGGTAGTCGCACCAGACGTGTTCTTGTCGTCACCGCCGCAGCCGGCTGCGATCAACGTCACGCTCGAGGCGCAGAGCGCGAGCAGCCAGTGGGTCTTGGTGGTCATAAAGAGTGTCCTTCCTTCGGGAGCAATTCGTGCAGCGAGCGTGGGTATCACACCGTAGGGTGGTCGTTGCCGGGTATACCAGTCCCAAACCTGTGAAACGGTGTCCTTTACACGCCGCATCCGTCGGCGCAACGCTAGCGGTGCTCGCGGTGGCTCTGTCGGCGGAACCGGCGGGCGCTCACGTCAACGTCGAGCCCCGCCTCCTCCAACGCGGCGAGATCACCGACGTGGTCGTCGAGCTGCCCCGGCTGCGGCCGGGCGCACCTCCCCGCCGGCTCGTCGTCGAAGGCCCGGGAATCGAGGTGCTCTCGAGCGGTCTCCTGGCCCTCAAGGGCTCCGAGAGCCGCTGGAACGTCCGGCTGCGCGCCGATGCGCCCCCCGGGACGGTCGCGATCGTGCTGCGGGCCGTGTACGCGGACGGACGCGCGGTCGAGGTGAGGAACGCGCTCACGGTCGTTCCCAGGGAAGAGCCGTCGTCGTTCCCGTGGGCGGGCGCCGTCGGGGGGTTCCTCCTGGCGATCGCGACGGCCGCCGCTGCCCTCGCGCTCGCCCGCAGGCGCAGGTGAGCGCCGCACCGAAGCGCCTGATAGCGTCAGCTTTCGTGCTGTTCCAGCAGTTCGTGGACGACGACCTCGGGTGCGCGTCATACCTGATCGGGGACGAGGACGCCGGTCTCGCCGCGATCGTCGACCCGCCGTATGCGGTCGAGCGGGTGCTCGAGTCAGCCGAGCGCCACGGCGTCGAGATCGTGCGCACCGTCGAAACGCACACCCACGCCGATCACGTCTCCGGCCACGGCCGCCTGGCGCTCGACCACGGCGTTCCGGTCTCGATCCACCCCGCCGCCGAGGTGGCGTATCCCTCCGACCCGCTCACCGACGGCGCCGAGCTGGAGCTCGGACAGGTCGTCCTGCGGGCGATCCACACACCGGGGCACCGCCCCGAGCACACCTGCCTCACGGTGATCGACCGGTCGCGCGCAGAAGAGCCGTGGCTCGTCCTCACGGGCGACTCGCTCTTCGTTGGCGACGCCGCGCGGCCCGATCTCGCCGTCGGCGCGAAGGAGGGGGCCGAAGACCTCTTCCACTCGCTCCGGCGCCTGCTCGAGCTGCCGGACGGCGTCGAGCTCTTTCCCGGCCATGTCGCCGGGTCGCTGTGCGGCAAGGGCATGAGCTCCAAGGCGTCCTCCACGATCGGCTTCGAGCGGCGGTTCAACCACGCACTCCAGCTGCGGGACGAGCTCGAGTTCGTGACCGAGTCCGCAGGGGCGTCGGCGCCGAAGCCGCCGAACATGGCGCGGATCCTCGACCTCAACCGCGGGCCGCTCCTCGGGGCGCCGACCGAGGTGGCCGAGCTGACGGGCACTCCTGCCGGGGTTACGGTCCTGGACGTGCGTGACGCTGCGGACTTCGTCGCCGGGCACGCGCACGGCGCGCTCAACGTGCCGGTGGCCGGCGGGTCATTTGCGACGAGAGCGGGCTTCGTGCTCGACCTGGCAGAGCGGATCGTCGTCCAGGCCGAGAGCGCCGCCGAAGCCGCCCGGGCGATCCGGGGCCTCCGGTCGGTCGGCTTCCTCGAGCTCGACGGCTACCTGCTCGGCGCGGGGCCGGAGCGGATCGAGCCCGTCGGCCTGGATGAGCTCGACCGGCTGCTGGAGCAGGGAGCGGAGCTGATCGACGTCCGCGAGCGCGACGAGCGAGACGGCGGCTACATCGCCGGCAGTCGCAACATCCCGTACCGGCTGCTGCCGAGCTGCGTCGAGGAGGTGGCGACCGACAAGCCGGTCGTCACGATCTGCGAAAGCGGCGCTCGCGCCGGGATCGCCGCGTCGATCCTCGCTGCCAACGGCGTCGCCGCGCGCCCGGTGCTCGAGGGCGGGATCGCCGAGTGGGCCGCCCGCGGCGGACAGACGGTCGAGTTCCGCCGCTGCGGCTCCTGAGCGCGCCGACCACGCGCGAGACCGCTTGTGTTTCTGAAACACAAGCTCTCTTTGGCGCATTTTCGTCGCGCGTTCGTTCTCCTTTCGTCACTACGTCGACGCCACGCTGGGCTCATGGACTTCGCGCTGCCCCGGGCGAGCCGCACCCGCCTCGAAGACCTCGTGGTCACGCTCGACCGCGAGGAGGAGCCGGTGGCCGCGACCTGGCGCCGAGTCTCTGAGTCGGCCGTAGCGCTGGGCCTGCCGCGCCCGAGCTACCACCACGTGCGAAGGCTCGTGCTCCTCGCAAGGAGACGACGAGAGCTGCGCCGCGAGCTGAACAACGTCCTCGTGGAGGCGGCGGGCTCGTTCGCGGCCGGTCGCGTGCCGGGCTTCGACTACACCCTCGGCCGGCTCCTCGACGCGCACGAAGCGCTCGCCACCGAGAAGGCTTGTGTTTCTGAAACACAAGCCTCGCCTGCGGCGCGTCAGCGGCCGGGCTAGGAGAGTCGCTCGACCGGGTAGCCGCGCTCGCCGAGCGTCGCGCCGAGCGCGTCGCAATGGGCGTCGTCGCGCATCGTCAGCGTCAGCTCGACCTCGGTCTGGCCGATCGGCAGCTCCATCCCCTCGCGGTGGTGCTCGACCGAGACGACGTTGCCGCGCTGCTCCGCCACGAGCTGCAGCAGCTTGATCAGCTCGCCGGGCCGGTCCCCGACCCGCGTCCGGATGACGAGGAAGCGCCCCGCCTGCGTCAGCCCGTGCCGCACGACCTGGATCAGCAGGGTCGGGTCGATGTTGCCGCCGGAGAGGATCACGCAGACCTCGTCCTCCCCGGGGATCTTTCCCGCCAGCACTGCGGCGAGCGAGGTGGCACCCGCACCTTCGACGAGGAGCTTCGTCCGCTCGAGCAGGAGCACGATCGCGTGGCTGATCTGCTCGTCGGTGACGGTGACCACGGAGTCGAGACCATCGCGCAGGATCGACGAGGTCAGCGTCCCCGGCTGCTTGACGGCGATGCCCTCCGCAATCGTGTAGCGATGCTCGGTGCCGCCCACGAACGGGCAGATCGCGTCGGCCTGGACACCGACGATCTGGACGTCCGGCCGGAGGGAACGCAGCGCGATCGCGATCCCCGCCGCGAGACCGCCACCGCCGATCGGTACGACGACCGTCCCGAGCTCCGGTAGTTGCTCGGCGAGCTCCAGCCCGATCGTGCCCTGGCCCGCGATCACGCGCTCGTCCTCGAACGCATGGATGAACGCGGCCCTCGAAGCGTCGACGAGCTCCTGTGCGGCGGCGAGCGAGTCGTCGAAGGACGCACCGACGAGCTCGACTGTGGCGCCGTAGCTGCGCGTGGCGTCGACCTTCGCCATCGGCGAGTCCTGCGGCATGAACACCGTCGCCGCGATCCCCGCCTCCCGCGCGGCCCACGCGACGGCCTGCCCGTGGTTGCCGGCGCTGGCCGCGACGACGCCTGCGGCCCGCTCCTCCGGCGTCAGCGTTGCGATCGTGTTGACCGCGCCGCGGATCTTGAAGGAGCCCGTGCGCTGGAGGTTCTCCGCCTTCATGTGCAGGGTTCTCGCAGCAAGACGGGAGAGCGTCTCCGACGGGAAGACCGGCGTGACGCGCGCGATGCCCTCGATCCGGGCCTGCGCGGCCTCGAGGTCAGCGAGATCGGGCGCGGCTGCCGTCGTCAATTCCGTATACCTGCTCGAGGATCTCACGGACGGCCGAGAGCGGGTCGAGCCGCCGTGACTGCACTTCGTCGAGGAGCTGTCGCAACTCTGGCTTCTCGGCGACGGCCTCCTGCAGATGCGCCTTCGCCCGGCTCGACGCGGCGGCGAACACCTCGCCGGCGAGGTTCCTCCGCCGGCGCTCCTCCAGCAGGCCCTCCGACTCGAGAAACGCGCGGTGCTCCTCGACCTTCTGCCACAGCTCGGGGACTCCCTCGCCGCGCACCGCCTCCGTGAGGACGATCGGCGGCCGCCAGGCCTGGTCGCGGTCGAGCCCGAGGATCGAGCGCACCTCGTTCAGCATCGTCTTCGCGGCGGGATGGTCCATCTTGTTGATCGCGATCACGTCTGGAATCTCCATGATCCCCGCCTTCAACGCCTGGACGGAGTCACCGGATCCCGGCATCAGCACGAGCACGACCGTGTCGGCGATCCCGATCACCTCGACCTCGCTCTGACCCGCCCCCACGGTCTCGAGCAGGACGAGCTCCTTGCCGGCGGCGTCCAGGAGAAGGGCCGCCTGGAGCGTCGCCTCGGCGAGCCCGCCGAGGTGGCCGCGCGTGCCCATCGACCGGATGAAGACACCGGGGTCGAGGAAGTGATCGGAGAGGCGGATCCGGTCGCCGAGCAGTGCGCCCTTCGTGAACGGGCTCGAGGGGTCGACGGAGATGACGCCCACGCTTCGCTCGCTCTCTCGCACATGCCGGACGAGGGCGCTGATCAGCGAGGACTTGCCGACCCCCGGAGGGCCGGTGACGCCGACCACGAACGCCGAGCCGGTCTCGGGATAGAGCTCGCGGACGAGCTCGTACGAAAGCGGGTCGCCGTTCTCGACGAGCGAGATCGCGCGAGCGAGCGCGCGGCGATCGCCGCCGCGGACGCCGCCCGCGAGCTCCTCCAGGGTCCAGGGCTGCCGCACGATCAGATGCTAGATGCGGGTGACGGTTCGGCTCGGGGCTCCGCGGACGCGAGCACGACGTCTCGGGAGAGAGCGACCGCGAGCAGGGCTGCGAGGCCGTAGACGGCGGCGGACGCCGCCCACATCCAGCGCGCGCCGATCGTGTCGGTGAGCGGCCCGGCGGCTGCCATGCCCACGCCGAGCAAGAGGTAGTTCGAGCTCATGACCACCGTGAACGCCCGCCCGCGCAGGTGGTCCGGAGCGCCACGCTGGATGAGCAGCAGGTTGCAGACGACGGCGGCGCCGTTGCCGATGAGACCGACGGCGACAAAGGCGGCGGCCAGCGCGAGGGACGGCGATGCAGCCGCGGCAGCGACGCCGACGGCCCAGAGCGCGAGCGAGAGGACGTAGACGCGAGTGACGCCAAAGCGATCGATCCAGCGTCCGCCGAAGAACCCGCCGATCGTGAGACCGAGCCCGGTGGCGCCGACGAGGACCCCGAAGCCGAAGTCACCGGCGTCGAGCGACTCCTTCGCGAAGATGATCTCCGAGACGTTGAACGCCGCGTTGCCGACGATCGCCACGCTCCAGACCACGAGCACCATGAAGAGCGGCGGCGAGCGCCGTACGACCGCCAGCCCGTCGCCGACGTCACGCCAGTGTCCGCGGCTCATCACGTCCCCGCCACGCAGGACGGTCGCGGGAATCCGGAGCAGGAGCAGGGCCGAGACGAGGAACGTCAGCGCGTTGATCCAGTAGGCCAGGTCAGTTCCCCACGCCGCGACGAGCGCTCCGCCGGCGACCGGCCCGATCAGCCAAGCGAGGTTCTCGACCGTCTGGACGACAGAGTTGGCGGTGGGCAGAGCCGCAGGCGCCACCAGGTTCGGCAGGGCGGCGTGCGCGGCGGGCCGGAAGAAGCCCGTCGCGATGCCCGTGACGCCCGCAAGCGCGACGATCAGCTCGGGCTGGTCGACGAACGGCAGGATGCAGAAGACGACGAGGCGGACGAGATCGGACGCGATCATCAGCCGGCGCCGAGACAGCCTGTCGACGAGCGGGCCGAGTGCCAGGCCGATCAAGATCACGGGCAGGAAATCTGCGATCAGGAGCACTCCCACCCACGTCGCAGACCCGGTTCGGTCGTAGACATGGACCGTGAGCGCGAGCGCCGCAAGATAGGTCCCGAGCCCGGAGCCGAAGGTCGCCAGGACGAGGTTGCGGAAGTCCGGCGACAACCTGAACAGGCTCAACGGGCCTTGTCGGCTGTCAGACACGCGAGGACGGTACCACCGCTCAGACAGCGGGTTCGTAGGCGAGGTTCGGCCGTAGCCAGCGCTCGGCTTCGGCGACGTCGATCCCCTTGCGAGCGGCGTAGTCCGCCACCTGGTCGCGGTCCAGACGACCCACCGCGAAGTACTTCGAGTCCGGGTGGCCGAAGTAGAGGCCGCTGACGGCGGCCGCCGGAGTCATCGCGTAGCTCTCCGTCAGCGCAAGCCCGACGGACTCCGCCCCGAGCAGCTCGAAGAGCGTCCGCTTCTCGGAGTGGTCGGGGCAGGCGGGATAGCCGAATGCGGGCCGGATGCCGCGGTAGCTCTCCGCGATCAGCTCCTCGCCCGTCGGGCTGGCGCCCGGGTCGTACCAGTCGCGCCGGGCCTGCAGGTGCAGCCACTCCGCGAACGCCTCGGCGAGCCGGTCGGCCAGCGCCTTGACCATGATCGCCTTGTAGTCGTCGTGCTCGGCCTCGTAGCGGGCCGACAGCTCGTCGGCGCCGTGAATGGCGACCGCAAATGCGCCGACATGGTCGTCGGCGGGCGCAACGTAGTCCGCGAGCGAGCGGTTCGGCCGCGAGTCGCCCCAGTCCGACTGCTGCCGCAGCATCGGGAAGCGGCCGCCACCCGCGAGCACGACGTCGTCTCCCTCGGAGTGAGCGGGCCAGAAGCCGTAGACGCCCCGCGGCTGCAGTGAGCCGTCGTGCACGATCTCGTCGAGCAGCTCGGTCGCGTCGTCGTAGAGCTCGCGAGCCTCAGGTCGCTCGAGGATCGCCGGGAACTTGCCCTTGAGCTCCCAGGCGTGGAAGAAGAACTGCCAGTCGATGTAAGCCCGCAGCTCCGCCAGTGAGGGCGCCACCGGCTTCACGCCGGTGAAGGACGGCACGGCGAGATCGTCGTACACCAGCGGCTGGCGGTTCGCGCGGGCCGCCTCGAGCGGGAGCAGCGGTCGCCGTTCCTTCTCTGCGTACTGCTCGCGCAGCCGCTCCTGCTCCTCCCGGTTGTCGGCGTCGAGCGTCCCGCGACGCACGGGATCGAGCAGGTCGGCGACGACGCCGACGACGCGCGAGGCGTCGAGCACGTGCACGGTCTCGCGTCCGTAGGCAGGAGCGATCCGGACGGCGGTGTGCTGGCGGGACGTCGTCGCGCCGCCGATCAGCAGCGGCAGCTCGAGCCCGCGCCGCTCCATCTCCTTCGCCACCTGCACCATCTCGTCGAGCGACGGGGTGATCAGTCCGGAGAGGCCGACCGCGTCGGCGCCCTCGGCCACTGCGGTGTCGAGGATCGTGTCGCCCGGGACCATCACGCCGAGGTCGATCACCTCGTAGTTGTTGCAGCCGAGCACGACGCCGACGATGTTCTTGCCGATGTCGTGGACGTCGCCCTTGACCGTCGCGAGCACGACCTTTCCCTGCGCGCGTCCGTTGCTTCCGGTCAGCTCCTTCTCCGCCTCCATGTACGGCTCGAGGTAGGCGACCGCGCGCTTCATCGCCCGCGCGCTCTTGACGACCTGGGGGAGGAACATCCGGCCCGAGCCGAAGAGATCGCCGACGACCTTCATCCCGTCCATCAACGGCCCTTCGATCACATCGAGCGGCCGGCTCGACTCGGCGCGCGCCTCTTCGGTGTCCTCCTCGATGAAGTCGACGATCCCGTGCACGAGTGCATGCGCGAGCCGCTTTCCCACCGGCGCCTCCCGCCAGGAGAGGTCGAGCTCGCGCTTCGTCGCCTCACCCTGCACGGTCGAGGCGAACGTGACGAGGCGGTCGGTCGCGTCCGGCCGGCGGTCGTAGATCACGTCCTCGACGCGCTCGAGCAGATCGGCCGGGATGTCCTCGTAGACGACGAGCTGGCCCGCGTTGACGATCCCCATGTCGAGCCCGTTGCGGATCGCGTCGTAGAGGAAGGCCGAGTGCATGGCCTCGCGCACGACGTCGTTTCCCCGGAAGGCGAAGGAGAGGTTCGAGATGCCGCCACTCGTGCGAGCGCCGGGGCAGCGCGCCTTGATCCGGGGCAGGGCCTCGATGAACGCCTTCGCGAAGCCGTTGTGCTCCTCGATCCCGGTCGCGACCGCGAGCACGTTCGGGTCGAAGACGATGTCCTCGGGCGCCCAGCCGTCGGCGACGAGCAGATCGTAGGCACGTCCGCAGATCTCGACCTTCCGCTCGACCGTGTCGGCCTGCCCGACCTCGTCGAAGGCCATCACGATCACGCCGGCGCCGTACCTGCGGATCCGGCGCGCCTGCTCGAGGAAGGGCCCCTCCCCTTCCTTGAGGCTGATCGAGTTGACGATCCCCTTGCCCTGGACGCACTTCAGCCCCGCCTCGAGCACCGAGTAGCGAGAGCTGTCGACCATGATCGGGATCCGGGCGACCTCCGGTTCGGTCGCGAGCAGGTTGAGGAAGGTCGTCATCGCCTGCTCCCCGTCTAGCAGGTCGGCGTCCATGTTGACGTCGAGGAGGTTCGCGCCACCGCGCACCTGCTCGAGCGCGACGTCGACGGCGCCCTGGTAGTCCCCTGCCTCGATCAGCCGCCGGAAGCGCGCGGAGCCGGTGACGTTCGTGCGCTCGCCGATCATGACGAAGCCGGTATCGGGGTCGATCTCGAATGGCTCCAGCCCGCTGAAGCGCGGCCGCGCGGGCCGTTCCGGCACCACGCGCGGCGGCAGCCCCTCTACGGCCTCCACGATCTCGCGCACGTGGTCCGGCGTCGTCCCGCAGCAGCCGCCGACGACGTTGACGAAGCCCTCCGCTGCGAAGGCGCGCAGCATCTCCGCCGTGTCGTGCGGCCGCTCGTCGTAGCCGCCGAAGGCGTTCGGCAGGCCGGCGTTCGGGTGCGCGCTCGTGAACGTCGTCGCGATTCGCGAGAGCTGGGCGACGTGGGGCCGCATCTCCTTCGCGCCAAGCGAGCAGTTGACGCCGACGATCAGGGGCTGTGCGTGCTCGATCGCCGTCCAGAACGCCTCGACCGTCTGGCCGGAGAGCGTCCTCCCGGAGAGGTCGACGATCGTGACCGAGATCCAGAGCGGCAGCTCGGGCGCGACGTCGCGCGCGGCGGCGATCGCCGCCTTCGCGTTGAGCGTGTCGAAAATCGTCTCGATCAAGAGCAGGTCGACCCCGCCCTCCTGAAGCCCGCTGATCTGCTCCGCGTAGGCCTCGACCACCTGATCGAACGTGACGGCGCGAAAAGCGGGATCGTCGACCTTGGGCGAGAGCGAGAGGGTGACGTTGAGCGGCCCGACCGAGCCGGCGACGAAGCGTCCGCCAATCTCGTCCGCGGCCTGCCGCCCGAGGCGCGCCCCGGCGACGTTCATCTCGCGCACGGCGCCTTCGAGCCCGTAGTCGGCCTGACCGACCGAGGTCGCCGTGAACGTGTTCGTGGTCGTGATGTCCGCGCCGGCCGCCAGGTAGCGCCGGTGGATGTCGAGGATCAGGTCCGGCCGGGTCAGGTTGAGCAGGTCGGGGTCGCCGCCGAGCTCGAGCGCGTGATCGGCGAACCGCTCGCCGTGGTAGTCGGCATCCTCCAGCCCGGCGCCTTGGAGCATCGTCCCCCAAGCACCGTCGAGCACGACGATCCGCTCCGCCAGCAGCTCTCGTAGTCTCGACTCGGTGCTCATGGTCCCTCCACGGTTGCCGAAAGAGGGCGGAGCACGAGTCCCGCTGGCTCTTTAGGCGTTTTTCTCCTGGTCGCCAAGCTGCCGTCAAAGCTCTCCAGGTCGAACGAAGGCTAGCGGACGCGGCGCCCGCTGAGGAGGCTAGTTGCTGACAGCCACTAGCTCGCCCGGCGTCGGCGGCGCTCGCCGACCCGCTGCTCGGCACGTGAGGCTGCGGCGCCGGCATCGTACGCATTGCCGATCGCGTACGGGAGCCGCCGGGTCATCTCCTCGAGCGCGGCCTGACGACCCTCTCGCTCCGCCTCGCGCTCCAGCCGCAGCTCCGCGACGAGGGCGCGGACGTGCACCGGGCTCGGTCTGACGATACGCGCGCGCTCGGCGGCAACCCCCACGCGGCGCGCGACCTCGGCCAGCGTGAGCGACTCGTCATCGATCGCCTCGATCATGCCGAGCAGCCGTTCGGAGTACCTCGGAGCGATCAGCACCACCACTCCACCTTGCCGGACTCCCTGTCGCGCGGGAGTAACGTGATCGTGCCGAAAGTGCGCTAGTTGCTGTCAGCAACTAGCGGGTTCTCAGTAGCCCGAGAACTTGTCTGCGAGCACGCGAGCTTCGGGGACGCCGGCTGCCAGCAACGAGTCCGCGACGGCTTCCGTCATCGGAGGAGGGCCGGCGACGAGGAACGTCCGGGCGTCGAGCGGGCCGACGAGCTCCCGCAGCACGTCCGCGTCGAGATGGCGCGTCTCGCCCTCCCACTCCGGATCGTC
>JAWVCV010000076.1:0-21996 GCA_033858115.1 Gaiellaceae bacterium | reverse complement strand
GCCTTCGCGGTGTGCGTGTGGAGGATGTCCGGCTTCAGCTCCCGGATCAGCCCGACAAGCGAGCGGACCGTGGCCGTGTCGCGCAACGGCGAAATCTCACGCTGAAGGAGCGGAATCGACAGCGGCTGCACGCCAAGCTCGCGCGCGACGTACTCCATCGACCCTTCGCCTTCGCCGACACTGCCCGCGGCAAGCGTCGTCTCGTAGCCTCGACGGTCGAGCTCCCGCGTCAGATAGGAGACATGGAGCGCGGGACCGCCTACGTTCAACCGGGCGATCACGCGCAGGACGCGGATGGGCTCGTCGGGGGAGAGGCTCATCGGCTGAGGTTAGCGGCGGATCCGCCAGTCGAACGCGAGCGGGAGAGCACCGTGTGTTCGCCGCACGAGGACGTCGCCCTCCTCGCGCCGGAAGAGGAGCTCGGACCGGCGCCCCCGCTCGACCTCGAATTCGCCTTCGACCCGTCCGGCCGCGCCGGCCGCGACCGGAAGACTGCTCTCGGCCGCGTGCATCCCTGAGCCTTCGACGAGGTCGCTGACGAGGATCACGTCGTCCTCCCAGCGGATCCGGCGGCGATGCACGACTGCGCCGGGCCAGCGCACAAGCGCAGTCGCCTCGCGCTCAGTGACCCCGAGGAGCTCGACGTGCGGCAGCGGCCCACTGCGGAAAGCGCCCCAGGGCTCGAACTGGCTCTGGCCGTCGACGGTCACGGTCGCATGCGCCTGGGTGCTCCGCAGCAGATCCCGATCCGGCCCGGCCGCGTAGGTCCAGGTGCCGGGGTCGATCACGACCGGCTCGCCGTCCAGCCAGAGCTGGAACGAGAGGGCGTCGGCATGCGCGTGCGCCGGCAGAAAGGAGGGCGCGACGGCGCCGCAGTCGAACGCAAGCCAGAGGCCGCTCGCTCGCACGACGACGTAGCCCGTCTCGCGAAACGTCGCGACGCCGCTCTGCGGCGCGGGTAGCTCGAGCCGCGGCGCGAGATCGAGCGACCCGTCGTTGAACAGCGAGGGCGCCCCGTCGGGCCGCGCAAGCGCCGCGGCGAATACCCGCATCCGTTCGATCGGCGCGGCCAGGAAGGGCTCCGAGGTCGCAGCCTGCACCTCGAGCAGGTCGCGCAGCACGATCGCGTGGTAGACCGGGCTGCGCTCGTAGTGGCCCCCGTCGGGCAGCACCTGCTCGGGTAGCTCTCGGCGCAGCAGCTCGAGCCCGCGGGTCACGAGCCTCCCCGAGCCCGTGGCGATGCCGCCCAGCACGAGCGCGCGCGCGTTCCTGATCACGTGGTTCCCCAGGATGTCGTCCTCGACGTTGGCTGCGACGTGCGCGAGCTGCCGGGCAACGCTCTGGGCCACCTCCGGAGTGGCGATGGACGGCTCCAGCGTCAGCGCCGAGATCCAGTTGCCGATCCTGGTCGAGCAGACGTACGGATGCCACGGATCGCTTGACCTCGGCAGGTTCGCCGCGATCCAGGACTCGATCAGCGCGCGCGCCGCGCTCGCGTCGCCCGCACGCGCCGCCTCGAGCACATCCTCGCCGTAGTGCTCGTGAAACCCGTAGAGCCGGGTGCCGGCCCCGCCGGCGTCGAGCTCCACCCGCTCGAACGCAGGCGAGCGCCAGAGCCCCTCGGCGGCCGCGATCGGAGCGACTGCCGGCGTGACCGCCCGCGGGAACCTGCGGCGCCGCAGGGGGCGGACCGCTCGGGCGAGCAACTGGCGCGGACGCGCCGACCGCGCGGCGTGCAGGTAGAGCCCGGTGGATCTCACTCCGGCAAGCGCACCTCGACCGGCGTCCCGCTCCGGGCCGAGTCGAGGAGGGCGAGCGATGCCGCCGCCACGAGCAGCTGCTCTCCGATCGCCACAGGCGGCTCATGGCGCCCGCTCGCCGCCTCGACGAACGCCTCGACCGCGGCTCTGTGACCCTTGTCGCGCCGCGACTTGACGGTCTTGGCGCGCGGGCCGTAGAGCTCGAGGCGCCGAAAGTCGTCGAGCACCGCCGCGCCGTCCTGACCGAGCACTTCGATCCGCTCCTTCGGCAGGCCGGCCGACTCGCCGACGCCGTAGGCGATCGTGGCGGAAGATCCATCGGCGAAGCGGAGCAGCCCGGTGAGCGACTCCGCTCCGCCGGAGCTCGGCACAAGCGCCGCCGACACCGAAGTCGGCGCGCCGCCGGCGAGGAACGACGCGAGATCCACGAAATGGGAGATTTCGCCGAGCACCCGGCCTCCCTCTGTGGGGTCTTCCAGCCAGCCCCCGGCCGCGAGTGGGCCTGCCGCGACCCGAATCTGGATCAGCAGCGGGCCTCGGACCGCCTCCTTGAGCGTCCGGGCGAGCGGCGCGAAGCGCCGGTTGTGCCCGACGAGCAGGAGCCCGGAGTCCGCCTGCGCGGCGACCTCGGCAAGCTGCTCCCACGAGACCGCCAGCGGCTTCTCGACCCAGACGCTCTTGCCCTGCTCGAGCGCCGCCGCCGCGAGCCCCGCATGGCTGCTGTGCGGCGTGGCGATCAGGAGCGCGTCGATTTCCGGCGAGCGCGCCAGCTCGTGGGCATCCGTTCCAGCGAGCGGAGCCTGCACGCGCTCGGCGAGCGACGCAGCGCTTGCACCCGACCGGGCGCAGACCGCGGCGAAGGCGACGTTCTGACCCTGAAGCGCGGGCACGAGCGTGCTGCGCATGAACGCCCCCGCTCCGACCAGCCCGACCCGAACAGCGCCGCTCGCCGGCGAGGGCGTGACGCCCAGGCGGATCGTGCGCTCGCGCTGGGTGCCTGCACCGGGGTACTCCAGCAGGATCCCGAGCGCGTCGGCGTTCTCGAGCTCGGCGTAGGCGCGCTCCCCGTCCGCGATCGGGAAGCGGTGCGTGACGAGGTCGCCGACGTGGAGCGAGCCGCTGGCGAGGAGGTCGATGACGGCCTCGACGTTGCGCCCCTCCGTCCAGCGAACGTATCCGGCGGGGTAGTCGACCCCCCGCTCCTCATAGTCCCGCTCGTAGCGGCCCGGGCCGTACGAGCGTGCAACGACGAGCTCCAATTCCTTGTCGTAGAGGCCGCGGCGGTCGAGCTCGAGACCGACGTCGCCGACGACGACGATGCGGCCCCGGTCGCGCGCGAGCTCGGCGGCGAGCGCCACCGGCTCGCTCGATGCCGTCGCGGCGCAGACGAGGACGGCGTCGGCGCCCCGGCCGCGGCTGGCGGCGCTCACGAGCGCGGGGATCTCCGCGGCCCCTGCACCCCGCCCGAAGAGCTCGATCCGGTCCGCTCTCGGATCGGTGCCGGTCGCCGTGCAGCCGGAGGCCTGGAGCAACCGGCCGGCAAGCTGGCCGATCAGCCCCAGACCGACGACGGCGACCAGGGAGCCGGGGCCGACACCGGCGAGGCGGATGGCGTGCAGCGCGATCGCCGCGGGCGCTGCGAAGGCCGCGTCGGCGGTGTCGACGCCCTCGGGGAGGGGAACGACAAGGTTCGTCGGCACGGAGACGATCTCCGCGTGCGAAGCATGTCCCGAGCCGACGCAGGCGACCTTCGCGCCGGCGGCCAGACGGCCGTCGCCGCCCGTCTCGAGCACGCGGCCGCCGAGGCTGTAGCCGAACGCGCTGTGCTGGTCGAGCCGGCCGCGCACCTTCGCCGCCGCTGTGCCGATGCCCTCGGCGCGCGCGACGTCGATCGTCTTGCGCACGAGGTCCGGCCGGGCGCGCGCCTTCTGGAGCAGCGACTTCGAGCCGAGCGACGCCACGGCGCGCTCGGTTCCGGAGCTGATCAGCGAGTGCTCGACGGCCACGAGGACGCGGCCCGGCTCGGGGCTCGGCTCCGGTACGTCGTGCACGCTGACCGCGCCGGAGCGCAGATCCTGGAGCACCTGCTTCACGCGGCCACGTCCAGCTCGCGGAGCCACTGCTCGAGCACGATCAGGCTCCAGACGTGCAACGAGGTATCGCGCCGTCCGCTGCGCAGCGCGCCGACGAGCCGCTGCACCGCCTCCGGCCGGAAGAGACCCCGCGCCGAGATCACGTCGGGGGCGAGGTGCGAGTCGACGAGCGGCGAGAGCTCGCCGCGAAGCCACACGCCCATGGGCGGATTGAAGCCGATCTTGGGCTTGGCGAGCGCCCGTGCCGGGATCCGCCCGGTGGCGGCGTCACGGAGGATCGCCTTCGTGCGGCCCCGCTTGAGCTTGTCGGTGCCCGGCAGCGAGAAGCCGTACTCGACGAGGCGGTGATCCGTGTAGGGAGCGCGCACCTCGAGCCCGTGCGCCATGCTCATGCGATCGCCGTACTCGAGCACGTTGCAGGGCAGGAACGACTGCAGGTCGACGTAGCTGAACCGATTGACGAAGTCGTCCCGCGGCGCCTTGTCGAGCAGGCCCTGGAGGAACTGCTCCGGCGCGGGTGATTCGCGCAGCCGCTCCGAGACCTCCGGCTGCAGGAGCGCGGACCGGTCGGCGGGGTCGAAGTAGGTGATCCAATCGACATAGGACGCGTCCAGGTCGTCGACCGGCGCGAGCGCGAACTCGCGCGCCCGCCGCAGTGCATGGCGGCCGCTGGTGGACTCGGGCAGCGCGCGCGCTCCTGCAGCAGCCAGCGCGCGAACGGGTCTCGGGACCCGGCGATACCAGGAAGCGGCCGCGAGGCCGCGGTAGCGGGGGTAACCCGCAAAGAGCTCGTCCGCCCCGTCGCCGGCGAGCGCAACCTTGACGTGCTTGCGGGTCAGCCGGGAGAGCTCGTGGACGAGCAGCGCCGTCGGGTTCCCGAACGGCTCGCCGAAGTGCCGCACGACGGCGGGCAGGAGCGCGGCGGCGTCCGCGGCCGCGGGCAGCTCGTGGTGGCGGCTGCCGAGCGCGGCGGCCAGGGAGCGCGCGTCGTCGGCCTCGTCGTACAGCCGCTCCTCCGGCCGGGCGAAGGTGACCGTAAAGGTGTCGAGGTGCGAGCCGCGCTCGGCGGCGGCGACGACGATCGAGCTCGAGTCGATGCCGCCCGAGAGGAACGCGCCGACCGGCACGTCCGCGACGAGCCTCAGCTCGACCGCCTCCGCGAGCAGCTCCCAGACGCGTTCGGGATCGCCGTCGGCGGTCCCTGAGGTCTCGGCATCGAGCTCCCAGTAGCGCCGGACCTCGACCGAGCCGTTCTCGGCGACGAGCAGGTGCCCCGGCGCCAGCTTCTCGATTCCGCGGATCGCGCTGCGCGGGTGCGGGACGTACAGGTAGGCGAGGTAGGCCGCGAGGCTCTCGAGGTCGAGCTGCCGCGAGACCCCGGGCACACCCAGCAGCGCAGGCAGCTCGGACGCGAAGGCGAGCTGCACCTGCGACCGTGGCTGCGCGTAGTAGAGGGGCTTGACCCCAAGCCGGTCGCGGGCGAGGACGAGCCGGTCGCGCGCGGAGTCCCAGAGCGCGAACGCGAACATCCCACGCAGCCGGTGGACGAGGTCGGGGCCGTCCTCCTCGTAGAGATGGACGATCACCTCGGTGTCCGCCCGGGTGCGGAAACGGTGGCCGCGGCTCTCCAGCTCCCGGCGCAGCTCCCGGAAGTTGTAGACCTCGCCGTTGAAGACGAGCTGCACGGTGCCGTCCTCGTTCGCGAGCGGCTGGTGCCCGCCCTCGACGTCGATGATCGACAGGCGCCGGTGGGCGAGCACGGCTGCCGAGCCGTCGCGCGCCTCGAGGATCGTCTCCCCGGAGTCGTCCGGACCACGATGGGCGAGAGCGTCCGCCATCCGGGCGCCCAGCCCCGGTTGGAGCTGGCCGAGGTAGCCGGCGATGCCGCACACGCCGCGAGCTTAGCTCTCGCGGTAGGCGGCAAGGATCGCCGCAACCGCTTGCGCCTGACCGAAACGCTCCCGGGCCGTTGCGCGCGCCGCCTCCCCCAGCCGCTGCCGCAGAGCTGCGTCTCGCAGTAGCCGCTCGATCGCGGGCCGAAGCCCCGCGGCGTCGACCAGCAGCCCGGTCACGCCGTCTTCGATCGAGTCCGGAAGGCCGCCGACTGCCGTCGCCACGACCGGACGGCCGTAGGCCATCGCCTCGCGGGCCACGAGGCCGTATCCCTCCCGACGGGAAGGGACGCAGACGACGGAAGCTCGCTCGTAGTACGGACCCACCTCGCTCGGCGGGACGAAACCGACGGTCTCGGGCACCTCTGACCGCAAGGGGCCGTCGCCGACGATCACACGCGGCAGCCCCGCGGTCGCCGCCAGGAAGTCGAGGATCCCCTTCTCAGGGGAGAGGCGACCGACGTACAGGACGTGCGGCGGGTCCGCCGGTGGGCCGACCTCGTCCGGGACGTCCACCTGGGGCGGCACGACCCGCACCTCACGCGCGCCAAGCTGCCGCGCCGAGTCGGCAAGGTAGTCCGATGCCCCGACCGCGAGCCGCGCGCGCCGCAGCAGTGGCCGGGCGAGCCACGGCACCCGTCGCGCGAGCTCGACGTCTGTTCCCCACAGCTGCACGATGTACGGCTTGCGCGTGGCGAGAGCGACGAGTGCGGACGGAAGCCAGTGCGCGTGGACGAGGTCGGCGTCACGCGCCGCCCGCCGCGCCGCCCGCGCGTAGGAGGCCAGGAAGAGAGGCAGGAGCAACACCAGCCACGGCCGGCGCCGGAGGTTGCCGACGATCCCGTGCCCATAGGCGATCCCGAAGTGGTGGAACGACGCCGGCGACACGACCTCCACCTCCACCCCCGCGGCGCGTACGCCTTCGACGGCGTCGCGCACGAAATGCCCGGCCATGTCGCCGGCGTCGCGCGGGTACGACGTCGTCAGGACGACGACCTTCACGAGCCGGCGAGCTCCGCGAGCAGCTCCGAGACGGCGGCAGCGCCGCCTGCGGCGAGGGCCCACGCGACGGGCCTGCCGACGAGGACGGTGTCGGCGCCGAGAGCCAGTGCGCGCCTGACATCGGCCGCGGAATCGACCCCTCCGTCGACGAGCACGGGCACCTCCCCTGCGATCTCCGCGACGACTTCCGGGAGCGCTTCGGCGGTGGCGACCGCGCCGTCCAGCTGCCGGCCGCCGTGGTTCGAGACGATGACGCCCGCGGCACCGGCCTCGAGGCAGCGCCGTGCGTCGTCCGCACGCAGCACGCCCTTGACGAGGACGGGAAGGCCGCTGACCTCCTTGAGCCAGGCGATGTCCTCGAACGTGACCGCCGGGTCCTGCTGCGCACCGGGGGAGTGGCGGGGAACGGACAGGTTCCCGGCTGCGTGCTCCTCGGGGACGGCAAACCCGTTGCGAGCGTCGCGCCGCTTCCGTCCCAGAAAGGGCGTGTCGCCTGTGAGGACCAGGGACTCGTACCCGCTTGCAGCCGCGAGCTCGACCATGCGCGCCGTCAGGCTCCGGTCGCGGAGCACGTAGACCTGGAACCAGAGTCGCGACGCCGGAGCGGCGGCGGCAATCTCCTCCAGGCTGCGGGAGGAGCGGGTCGAGACGATGTTGAGCGTCCCCGCGTCGGCGGCTCCGCGCGCCGTGCCGAGCTCGGCATCGGGGTGCAGCAGCCCCTGGTAGCCCATCGGCGCGACGCCGATCGCGGCGGCAGCCGAGGCGGCCGGACGCGAGGGGACCGCATCCCAAGCCGCCCGGTTCGCCGCGAGCGTCGCCTCCTCGTCGGCGGCGCCGGCGAAGAAGTCGAAGACCGCAGGATCGAGCGCCGCGCGCGCTGCGGCCTCGAGTTCCTCAACCGTCGCCACGCAACCGCCGCGCGAAGACGATCGGCGCCGCGAGCGCAAGCATCGCGAACGCGAAGAAGTAGTAGAAGGACATCGTCAGGTAGAAGGCGTTCGCCGCGATCGTGCCCACGAGCGCCGCCGTCATCCCCCAGGCGAGCGGCCTGATCCGCGGCGACTCGAGCGCCCTGCCGATCGCCCGCAGCCGCTTCAGCCGCTTGAACACGTAGACGAGGAAGGCGGCGAAGAGCGCCGTGCCCACGATCCCGGTCTCCACCAGCGTCGCCACGTAGAACGAGTGCGGGCCGAAGTTCGTCCGCCCGGTGACGAACTCGTAGTAGACCGAGAAGTTGTTCAGCCCGAGCCCGAAGAACGGGTTCGACCCGAGCACGTCCGGGATGAAGCCGTAGACGTCGAAGTGCGTCGACGTCCCGTTCGCCGAGGTGTCGATGCGCGAGCGCAGCACCTGCGCGAAGAACTCCCAGCGCGCGGCGAGGACGAGCCCGAGCGTGACGGCGACCGCACCGAGCGGCACCAGTAAGTCGGGGCTCAGGAGCTTGCGCCGGTAGGGGACCGCCAGCACGAGCAGCCCCACGCCGAGCCCGAGCAATCCCGAGCGCGACAGCGTCGCCAGCTCGACGAGGAGCAGGAACGCGAGCACGCCCGCGAGCGGCCATTTGAGCCGGTGCCCCCGCTCGAGCCGCAGGTAGAGCGGAGTCAGCACGAGCAGCGGGATCACGAGCTCGATCCCGAGGTGGTTCGGGTCGCCCGTGAGCGCGTTGGGCCGGAAGACGCTCTGCCCCTCGATCGCGCCGTAGATGTTGATCTGGCTGGCGCCGCCGGTGATCGGCTGCAGCAGCGACTGGTCGAGATTGATGCCGAGCACCTCCGCGCTGCCGAGCTGGACGATCCCGTAGGCCGCGTTCGCGACGAACCCGGCCATGAAGGTCGCGAAGGACGCCCAGTAGAAGCGCTCGCTGCGGCGGGCCAGGTAGGCCACCCCGGCGACGAGGAAGAGGAAGTGCAGCACGAACTTGACCATCCCTTTGGCCCACTGCGCCAGCGCCTGCTCCGTGCCGAGATTGAAGAAGCCGATCAGATAGACCGCGAGAAAGGCGAGGAAGAAGAGCGCGGCGGCAGCGGCGCCCCACGCCAGCCTGCGGTCGCCGGTGCCGAGCCGGGTCGCTGCGTAGACGACGAGAAACACCGCCGTCAGCACGTCCGAGAGGCTGAGCGTCCCGGCAACCTCCCACTGGAGCTTCGCGAACGTCACCGTGAAGACGGTCGCGAAGAAGAGCGCGTCGACGACCGGGCTCTGCCGCGCCCGGCTCACAGCGTGCGCAGGAGCTCGGCCAGCTCCTCGGCCCGCGCGCGGCGCGAGAGCTTGTAGCGAGTGTCCTCGGGAATCGCGGCTGCAGCGAGCCCGCCGTTGGCAAAGCGATCGTGCAGCTCCTGTAGCGCAGCTCGCAACCCCTCGACGTCGTCGGGCGCCGCGACCACCCCCGCCCCGGTCTCCCGGATCAGCGCGGCGGCGGCCCCGTCCGGTGGCACGGCCGCGAGAATCGGCCGCTCGGCGGCGAGGTACTCGAAGACCTTGCCGGAGAGAACGCCCTTGCCCCGGCCACCTGCCTCGGGGATCAGGAGTAGGAGCGCCTCAGAGTCGCGCTGGAGCTCGAGCGACGCCTGACGGGGCGCGTAGGGGATCAGCTCTAGCTTGTCGCCGAGGCCGAGCTGCTCGGCCCACTCTCTGTCGGCGGAGCGAAAGTCGCCGAGGAAGCGCGCCTGCACGTCGAGCCCGGACTCGTCGAGCGCGGTCAGGAACGGGCGGGGGTCGCGCTTGCCGAAGAAGCTGCCCGTGTGGGTGATCCGGAAGCGCTCGCCCGGCGTGTAGTCCAGGCCGGCGAAGTCGTCGAAGTCGCAGCCGTTCGTGATCGTCACCACCTTCCCCTTCGCCGAGAAACCGCGCGCCTCCTCGGCGATCGCATCCGAGACGCAGGTGATCGCGTCGGCCGAGCGGGCGACGAGCCGGGCGACGCCGCCGTCGACCTTCTCCTTTGCCCGTACGGCGACGCTCTCGGCGCGCCGGTGGGGATGCGCGACGAGCGAGTCGCGCAGGTCTGCGACCCATGTCGCTCCGGTCGCCTTCTTCACGGCGGCGCCGACGAGATGCACGGAGTTCGGCGGCGATGTGGTGATGACGACGTCGATCTTCTCCTTGCGGGCGATCCGGATCGCGGCCGGGATGGCGGTGAGGTTCCAGCTCACGTTCTCGTCCGGGACGAGCAGCCGCCGCGACGCGAGCCGCGCCTGCGTGAGCGCGCGCTCGAGCCCCTGTTTGCCGTGCAGCTCCTCCGCGGGCTTGCGGCCCTTCGGCCCCAGATAGCGGGCCCGGTGCACCCACGCCTGGGTGGGGACGCGCAGGTCGGCGTCCTCGTGGATCCACTTCGGGTCGTCTGGGGCGAGCACATGCGTCTCGATCCCGAGCGCCGGCAGGTACTGAGCGAACTTGAGCGGCCGCTGGACGCCGCCGCCGCCTGCGGGCGGCCAGTAGAGCGAGACGAGCAGCACTTTCACGCGGTCGATGCTACTCGCGCCGTAGATTCTGACCGTGGCGATCCTCGGCGTCGACGTGGGCGGTACCTTCACCGACGCGGTCCTTCTCGACGGCGGCGAGCTGCGGACCGCGAAGGTGCCGACAGCGCAGCGGCAGGAGGAGTCGGTGCTGGCGGCGGCGGCTGCGGTCGGCGCCCACGACCTCGAGCGCTTCACGCACGGGACCACGATCGCGACGAACGCGCTGCTCGAGCGGCGCGGCGCGCGCACTGCGCTCGTCGCGACGGACGGCTTCGAGCACGTCCTGCACCTGCGCCGGCAGGATCGTGCGCACCTCTACCGGCTCTGCGCGCAGCACCCGGAGCCGCTGGTTCCGCTGGAGCGCTCGCACGGCGTTCGCGGCCGCATGGGACCCGCCGGCGAGCTCGCCCCGCTCGACCTGTCCTCACTGCCGGACCTGGGCGACGCGGAGGCGATCGCCGTCTGCCTGCTCTTTTCCTTCCGCGACGCCTCACACGAGCGGACGGTCGTGGACGAGCTGCGGCGGCGCCACCCGGACGCGCACGTCGTCGCCTCGCACGAGTCCGCGCCCGAGTTCCGCGAGTACGAGCGCGCCTCGACCACGGCAGCCGACGCCTACCTCGGGCCGCTCCTCGGCCGCTACTTGCGTGCGCTCGCCGCCAGCTGCGCCGGGGCCGGACTGCCGGAGCCGCTCGTGATGCGCTCGTCCGGGGGCGTGGCGCCGCTCGAGGAGGCGGCGGCCCATGCCGCGCGGGCGCTGCTCTCCGGGCCGGCGGCGGGCGTCGTCGGTGCGAGTCGCGTCGCCCGCCTGGCGGGGATCGAGCACGCGCTCGCGTTCGACATGGGCGGCACGTCCACCGACGTCTGCGCGATTGTCGGCGGCCAGGCCACCCGCTCGAGCGAACGGCTGATCGGCGGGATCCCGATCCGGCTGCCGACGCTCGACGTCCATACCGTCGGCGCCGGCGGCGGCTCGATCGCGTGGCGCGACCCGGGTGGAGCGCTGCGCGTCGGGCCTGAGAGCGCGGGCGCCGAGCCCGGCCCCGCGTGCTACGGCCGCGGTGGCGAGCGACCGACGGTGACCGACGCGAACCTCCTCCTCGGACGGCTGCCCGAGCGCTTGGCGGGCGGCCTCGAGCTCGATCGCGACGCGGCCGAGCGGGCGCTCGCGCGGATCGGCGCCGAGCCGGAGCACGTGATCGAGGTCGTGAACGCGGAGATGCTGGCGGCGCTGCGCGTCGTCTCGGTCGAGCGGGGGCTCGATCCGCGCGACTTCGCCCTCGTCGCCTTCGGCGGCGCCGGCGCGCTGCACGCCTGCGCGCTCGCGGACGAGCTGGAGATCGGAACCGTGCTCGTCCCCGCGGCGGCGGGCGTGCTCTCGGCGCTCGGGCTCGCCGTCGGCGACGAGCGTCGCGACGACGTCCGCTCGCTCGTGGTGCCGCTCGCCGAGGCGGGCGACCTGCCCGGCGAGGGCGAGGCCGATGTGCGCTACCTGGGACAGTCGTTCGAGCTCACGGTTCCGCTCGACGGCGACGTGGCCGAGTCCTTTCACCGGGCCCACGAGGATCGGTACGGCTACGCCCACCGCTCGCGGCCGCTCGAGCTCGTCGCCCTCCGCACGTCGAGCGTGCGGCCCGGCCCCGAGCTCCGCCTGCCGCCGGCGCCGGACCGGCCGCCGGTGACGGGGGTCGTCGGGCTCGAAGGCTCGACCGCCTGGGTCCCGCCCGGCTGGCGCGGCGAGTGGCGCGGCGGCTCGCTGGTCGTGACGCGCGCGTGAACGTCCGCCTCCAGGTCGTGGGTTACGCGCTCCGCGCCGTCGCGGAGGAGATGGGCGCGGCGCTGATCCGCTCTGCCTTCTCGGCGAACATCAAGGAGCGGCGCGACTGCTCCACCGCGATCTTCGACGCGTCCGGCCGGATGGTCGCGCAGGCCGAGCACATTCCCGTCCACCTGGGCGCGATGCCCGAGTCGGTGGCCGCGGTGATCGCCTGCGATCCGGGGCCGGACGACGTCTTCATCCTCAACGACCCCTACGCGGGCGGCACGCACCTGCCCGACATCACGCTCGTCTCCCGCACCGAGCTGGGCTACGCCGCCACGCGCGCGCACCACGCGGACGTCGGCGGCTCGGTGCCCGGGAGCATGCCGGCGGACTCGCGCACCCTGGCGGAGGAGGGCGTCGTGATCCCGCCCACGCGGCTCGACGAGCACACGCTGGACGCGCTGGTGGCGCAGATGCGCAACCCGGACGAGCGGCGCGGCGACCTGCGCGCGCAGCTGGCGGCCCAGCGGATCGGCGCGCAGCGAATCGCGCAGCTCTGCCGGAGGCGCGGACGCGAGGAGGTGGCGGCGGCGATGGACGAGCTCGTCGCGTACTCCGAGCGGCGAGTGCGCGCCGGGATCGCGGCGCTGCCGGACGGTCGCTGGGAGGCGACGGAGCGGCTGGAGACGGGGAGCGGCGAGCTCGAGCTCCGGGTCGCGGTCACGATCGCCGGCGACGAGCTCGTGCTCGACTTCGACGGCACGGCGCCACAGCACGACGGCAACCTCAACTGCCCGCTGGCGGTCACCCGCTCGGCGTGCCTCTTCGTCGTCCGCTGCCTGACCGACCCGGACGTGCCCGCCTCCGCAGGCGCACTCGAGCCGCTGACGGTGCGCGCTCCCGCGGGCTGCCTCGTCAACGCGCAGCCGCCGGCCGCCGTCGCCGCCGGCAACGTCGAGACCTCGAACCGCATCGTCGATCTGCTCTTCCGCGCCTTCGGCCAGGCCGTGCCGGTGCCGGCTCAGGGGCAGGGGACGATGAACAACGTCGTCTTCGGCAACGACCGCTTCACCTACTACGAGACGATCGGCGGCGGTCAGGGCGCTTGTCCGGACGCCGACGGGCCCTCGGGCGTGCACGTGACGATGTCGAACACGCTCTCGACCCCCACCGAGGCGCTCGAGCTCGCCTATCCGCTCAGAGTCGAGCGCCACGCGTTGCGGCTCGGCTCGGGCGGCGCGGGACTTTACCGCGGTGGCGACGGCGTCGTTCGCGAGCTGCGGGTGCTGGAGGCCTGCCGCCTGTCGCTCCTCACCCAGCGCCGGCGGATCGCGCCGAGCGGCGAGGCCGGCGGCGCCGACGGCGCGCCGGGCCGCAACCTGCTGAACGGCGAGGAGCTGCCGCCCTTCGCCTCGCGCGATCTCCAGCCGGGCGACGTCCTGGGGGTGGAGACGCCCGGCGGCGGGGGCTACGGCAGCGCGTAGAGCGTGTAGCGGCCGTCGCGGTAGACGGCCTTTCCCTGCGGCGGCTGGTCGAAGCGGTCGCGGTCGACGACGAGCCACTGCGCGCCCGCCTCGCGCAGGAGCGCGGGGTCGCCGGTCTCGAAGTAGCGCTTCACCTCGTCGCGGCGCTCGTAAGGGTGGTTCTTCTCCGTATCGGCGACGTGGCCCGGCGGGGCGGCGACGATGTACACCGGCGCCGCGGCCGCCAGCCGATAGCTCGTCTCGGGATCCGAGTACACGATCGCGCCCTGCGGGACGTCCTCGCGCAGCGCTTCGACAAGCCCGGGCGTGAGCGGGCTCGCGGCGCGAGCCTCGGAGGGCGTCCAGTTCGCCGCCGCATGAAGCGCGACCGGGAGCACGAAGAGTGCCGCGGCGACCCCGACGAGCGCGTTCGGCCGCTCGGCGAAGCGCTTGTGTTTCAGAAACACAAGCCCCACCACGAGCGCAGCGGCGCCGCCGACCACCGCGAACCACGTCACGAACGCCGGCCCGCCGTCCTCGAGCCGGTAGGCGAACTCACCGGGATAGGCCAGCTGCAGCGCGATCCCGCCGGCGAGCGCGGCGGGGAGCACGAGCCCCCGAAGCACCGCCGCCAGAACCGTCAGCCCTCCGGCGAAGGCGAACGCCAGTGGCCAGAACCCGGCAGCGCGCCGCGACTGGGAGATCGAGACCAGGTCGGAGAAGGCAACGAAGAGCGGCGACGCGAGCATCACGGCCGCGACGGCGAGGAAGCCGCCGAGCACGTACGCGGCCCAACGCTGCCGCAGCGCCAGGCCTGCCAGCGGCACCAGGAGGAGAGCTGCGACCGCGACGGCGCCCGCGCGGCCGAAGACCTCCGGAGCGAGCCGGTAGCTCGTATCGGAGAAGACGTCGAGCTGGCCCGCGTACTGGCGGAACGCGCGCTGCAGCTCGTCCGAGCCCGGGGCGTGTGACGCGGTCTCGCGCACGACGGGCAGGAGCCACGTGAGGTAGGCCGCGGCGGGCAGGGCGAGGCCCGCGAGCGCCGCTGCGATCCGCTTCGCCTCGCGCGGCTCCACGAGCGAGCGCACGAGGAGGAAGCCGCCGAAGGGGAGCCAGAGGAAGATCGCGTAGGTCGGGTGCACGACCGCCAGCACGAGCCCGGCCGCGGCGACCGAGGCGAGGAGGCCGCGGGTCGGCCGCTCGATGTAGGCAAACGCCACGGCCAGAGCCACGACGAGCAGGATCTGCCGGGCTGCCGTCGCGGGCAGGCCGAGCGCCGTGTACGCGCCACCGTGCGAGGGGGCAAGCGCCGTCACCCCGACCTGAGCGCAGACGACTGCCACCGCCGGCCCGATGCGGCGAAAGAGCGCGTAACCCGCCTCGTACGAGACGAGCAGCGCCAGCGGCGCGAGCACGGACGCCTCGTGCAGGACGACGTCGGCCGGATCGAGGAAGGCGACCCGCGCGACGAGGGCGAGAAACGCGTGCCAGAGCGGGAAGGCGTACCCCGGGTGGAGGCCGCCGTCGGCGAACTCGTTGACGGCGTCGAGCGAGAGGGAGTCGAACGCTTCGAGCTTCCGGACCCGTGCGAGGTGGAAGAGGCCGTCGCCGCCGATCTCGCCGGCGACGTGCCAGAGCAGGACGCCGAGCACGACGCCCGCCGCGACCACCCACCACCGGCCGGGCGTCCGCGCCGACCGCGGCGCGCGCCAAGCGAAGGGAAGCGCGGCAACCCCCGCGACGAGCAGCAGCAGGAGCGTCAGCGCCAGCGACGCGCCGGCCACAAACGTGACGGCAAGCGCGCCGAAGAGGAGCGCGAGCGACCAGGCCAGCGTGACCGATGCCCCGCGCAGGCCGAGCGCTCTGGCGACGACGGCGCCGGGGAGGAGCAGGATCCCCGTCGCCAGCGCGAGCCGCAGCAAGGTCATCGTTCGAGCAGCTCCGGCACGCGACCCGAGCCGAGCCAGTCGGCAGCCTCCCGGTACATCCGGCGGCGCTCGTCGCGAAACAGTCGACCCCGCAACCGCAGGGCGAAGCGGAGCAGCTTGCGCGCCCGCTCCGCGTAGGCGACCCCGCGATGCTTGGAGAGGAAACGGAGATGCCCTCGGACGTTCTCGCGGAACATCCTGCCGCCGTGCGAAGCGCCGCCGACGTGCACGCAGGTGGCGCCGGGAAAGAACATGACCGTCCAGCCCGCGTCGCGAAAGCGCTGGCACCAGTCGGTCTCCTCGCTGAAGAGGAAGAACGCCTCGTCGAGCGGCCCGACCTGCTCGACCGCCTCGCGTCGCACGAGCATGCAGGCGCCCATGACGACCTCCACCTCACGCGGCTCGTCGTGGGCGAAGCCGCCCGCGTAGAACGCGTTCAGCAGCCGCGACCGGGGAGCGAGCTTGCGCAGGAACAGGTACTCCGTCGCCAGCCGCCACAGCGTCGGCACACCGCGCACTGATCGCTGCAGCGTCCCGTCGACGTTGAGCAGCCGCGGCCCCAGGATCGCCGCTTCCGGATGGTCGTCCGCGAAGCGAACGAGCCGGCTCAGAGAGCCCTCCGACATCCACGCGTCCGCGTTCAGGATCAGGAAGTAGCGCCCCGAGGCCGCCGCCATGCCCGCATTCCAGCCGGCGGCGAGGCCGCGGTTCTCCTGCTCGATCACGGTTGCCTCGGGAAAGAGCTCCCGGACGACGTCGGGGCTGCCGTCGCTGGAGCCGTTGTCGACGACCACCGTCTCGAGGTCGCGCACGCTCTCGAGCGACCGCTCGATCCAGGGCAGCGCGTTATAGGTGACGACCACGGCGCTCACGTCAGGCATGGCTCTCCCGCGGCCGCCTCCGCAGCCCTTCCCAGAGCAGGATCACCCCGCCGGGGAGCGCCATCGCGACGGTGACGAGGAAGAACAGGAACCCCGCCGCGAACGCGTGGTCGGGATCGACGCCCACCCCGCCGAGGAAGCTGACGAAGAAGGCCTCCCGCACGGCGAAGCCGTTCAGCGTGAAGGGGACGAGCAGCACGAGGAAGAAGAGCGGCCCCATCACGTAGAAGACGCGCGGCGAGAGCTCGATCCCGACGGCCCGCGCCGTCGCCCAGATCGCAAGCACGCGCACTGCCTGGATTGCGACGGTGAACGCGAAGAGGGCGAGCAGGAGACCCGTCCGGTCGCGAAAGACGTGCACGCCGTCGTAGACCGCGCGCACCGGCCGCTCGAGCCGCAGGCGGCGCAACAGCGGCTTCGTCAGCCGCAGCAACGGCCGGGCCGACCGTGCGAAGAAGAGGAACGTGAGCAGGAGCGTCCCGGCCACGAACGCGCCCTCGATCCAGAGGTAGGCCCCGACGTCGTAGCGCCCGAGCGCGAGCAGGAAGCCGAATGCGCCGAGCAGCACCGTCGCTGCGCCGCCGAGAGCCCGCTCGAGCAGGACGATCGCGGAGATGGCGCCGAGCCGGGCCGGGTGGCGCCGCGAGGTCTCGACGATCCGCACCGCGTCGCCGCCGATCGACGTGGGCAGGATCTGGCCGGCGGTGTAGGCGACGAGGTACGCGCGCGACAGCCAGGGCAACCGCTCGTGCATCCCCTGCGAGGCGAGCAGCCGGCGCCAGCGCTCCGCCATGGGCAGCACGGTGAGCGTCATGATCGCGACGGCGAGCAGGAACCACCACGGGTCTGCCTCGGCGAGCACGTCCACCGTCTGGCCGACGTCGATCTTCCAGACGAGGTAGGCGACGGCGAGGCCCGTGAGCACGAGCGTCGCGAGCACCCGCAGCGGGCGGCTCATGCGGCGCGGTCGCGAATCCGCTCGAGCGCCTCGATCACGTCCGCGATGTCGTCGTCGGAGTGCGCAGGGGAGAGCGGCAGGGAGAGGATCTCGGCGCCCGCGCTCTCGGCGACGGGGAGGGAGGGCTGGTCGGGGAAGCGCTCGCGGTACCAGGTCAGCCGGTGCACCGGCAGGAAGTGGATCGAGGTCGAGATCCGCTCGGCGGCGAGGGCGCGCTGCACCTCGTCCCGCGTCAGCCCGAACCGCTCGGGGTCGATCCGGACGACGTACAGGTGGAGTGCGTGGGTATCCCGCGGGTCGCGCGCGAGCGGCTCGATCCCCTCCAGTCCCGCCAGCCCCTCGTCGTAGAGCGCGAACTGCCGCTCGCGGGCGGCCGTGTGCGCGGGGAGCTTGTCGAGCTGGACGAGCGCGATCGCGGCGAGCACGTCCGAGAGGTTGGCCTTGTAGCCCGGCACCGTGATGTCGTAGAGCGCGCCGTCGCCGCGGCGCATCAACCGCAGCTCGCGGATCGCGTCCGCGACCGCGTCGTCGTTCGTGGAGACGAGCCCGCCCTCGCCCGCCGCGATGTTCTTCGTCGCGTACAGCGAGAAGCACGTCGCCTCGGAGAGCCCGCCGAGCTTGCGGCCGCGATAGGCGCTCTCGGCCGCGTGCGCGGCATCCTCGATCACGGGGAGCCCGAGCGCCCAGATCGGATCGAGATCGCACGGCTGCCCGGCGAGGTGCACGGGCAGGATCGCCTTGGTGCGCTCGGTCACGGCGCCGCCGACGAGCGTGGGGTCGAGATTGAGGTCAGCTTCGCGCACGTCGACGAAGACGGGCGTCGCGCCGCTATGGACGATCACGTTCGCCGTGGCCGGCCAGGTGATCGGCGTCGTGATCACCTCGTCGCCGGGGCCGACGCCGAGCGCGACGAGCGCAAGGTGCATCGCAGCGGTGCCGGAGGCGACCGCGAGCACGTGCTTCGCCTCGAGGTACTCCGCCATCCGCTCCTCCAGCAGCGCGGCGCGGGGGCCGGTCGTCAGCCAGCCGGAGCGGAGCGTCTCGGCCACCGCCTCGATCTCCTCCTCGCCGATCGCCGGCGGCTGGAACCCCAGTTGGGTTTCGCGGGTCATTCGAGGACGAAGCGTATTTCGTCGGCGGCAGCCCGAGCGCGAGCGAGTGCGTCGTCGCGGCTGTCGCCGACGGCGATCACGGCGCCCGCCCGGTCGGCGCCGCGCCGCAGCGGCCCGAAGCGGAAGCCGGGCTCGCGGTACAGCCGCACGTCGGCGACTCCCTCGACCGCGTGCGCCGCTTCCCGCCCCTCGACGGCGTGGAGGACGCCCTCGGGCGCGACGAGGAAGAGCACGCACGCGCCGCCCGCGAGCGGACCTTGTGTTACAGGAGCACAAGGGGTTTCTCCGAGCGCGAAGTCGAGCGCGAGGTCGTTCAGGCTGACGCCGGTCGCCGCCTCGACGAGCTCCGCGTCGTGCCCGCCCCCGAGCCGGGCGGCCAGTTCGAGCACTTGCGGGCCTTCCGAGCCGATCCGGAGCTGCGTGTAGGTCGGCCCGTTGCGAACGCCGAGCGCCTCGGCGGCGGCGCTCGCCGCGTCGATCAGACTTTGTGCTCCTGTTCCACTAAGTCCGCTCGCGGGCCAGGCGTGCGCGAGCGCGACTCCGAACGCCGGCGGGTCGGCGGTGAGGCGGTCGGTGACCGTGAGCGGGTGGAAGGCGCCGTCGAACGAGACGGCGTTGACCGTCACCTCCGGCCCGTCGACGAGCTCTTCGACGAGGCAGGAGTCGCCCCTGGCCGCTTCGATCGCGGCCGCGATCGCCGCGGGCAGCTCCTCACGGTTCCGCACGAGCGAAAGGCCACGCTGGCCCTGCCGGTCGGGCGCCTTGACGACACACGGAACCGGCAGGTCCTCAGTCGCCGCAGACACGAGCCACGAACGCGGCTGCGGCACTCCCGCTTCGGCGAACCGCTCGCGCTGACGCTGCTTCGAGGTCGCGCGCGCGGCCGTGGCCCCGTCGATCGGGTGCGGCAGGCCGAGCCGCTCGGCGATGCGCGCGGCGACGCCGACGGGCCAGTCGGCGCCGGGCGAGACGATCCCCTGCACATCCTCCGCCCGCGCGAGGCGGTCGACGCCGGGCTCGTCCTCGGTCGAGACGAGCGCCCGCTTGTCCGCGTAGGCGAACCCCGGCGCGCCGGGATCGCGGTCGACCGCAATCACGAACAGGTCACGCTCGCGGGCCGCGCGCAGGAGCCCGATCTGCGCGGGCCCTGCGCCTAGGACGAGGAGACGCTGTCGCGCGCCGTCAGGGCCCGCCACCACACCTCGTTCTCGCGGTACCAGGCCACGGTCTGCTCCAGGCCGCGCTCGAAGCTCGTCCGCGCGCGCCACCCCGTCAGCCGCTCGAGCTTGTCGGTCGAGCCGATGTGCCGGTCGACCTGCCCGAGCCGCTCCTCGACGAAGGCCTTCTCGGTATCGGTGCCGACCGCTGCGAGCACCGCGTCCGCCACGTCCCGCACCGAGATGTCGATCCCGGTGGCGACGTTGACGACCTCCCCGGCGAGCCGCCCGATGTCACCGTCGATGATCGACTCGATCGCCTCGGCATCGTCGTCGACGTAGAGCCAGTCGCGCGACGCGTGGCCGTCGCCGTGGATCGTCAGCGGCTCGCCGGAGAGCGCCTGCGTGATGAAGCGCGGAATCACCTTCTCCGGATGCTGCCGCGGCCCGTAGTTGTTGAACGGCCGCACGATCACGATCGGCAGGTCGTAGGTGACGTAGTACGAGTACGCGAGCCGGTCGCCGCCCGCCTTGGTGGCCGCGTACGGCGAGCGCGGCTTCAACGGATGCTCCTCGTCCATGGGCGCGTACTCCGCCGTCCCGTAGACCTCGCTCGAGGAGATGAGGATGAAGCGCTCGACCGGCGTCCGGCGAATCGCGTCCAGCAGGATCTGCGTCCCCTCGACATTCGTCGTCACGAACTCCGACGCGCCCTCCTCGATCGACTTCTCGACGTGCGACTCGGCGGCAGCGTTCACGATCACGTCGACCTCGGCGACCATCTTCTCGACCAGATCCGCGTCGCGGATGTCGCCGTGGACGAACGAGAGCCGCTCGTGGCTCATCACGTCAGCGAGGTTCTCCAGATTGCCGGCGTAGGTCAGCGCGTCGAGCGAGACGACGTCGTGGGCGGTGTTCGCCAGCAGGTGGCGGATCATGTTCGACGAGATAAACCCGGCGCCGCCGGTGACCAAAACTCGCTTGCTCACAATTCCTCCGCGATCGAATAGAGAGGCCGCCCTTCGACCTCCCGCTGGATTCTGCCCAAGTACTCCCCGACGAGCGCGAGAATGAAGCCCTGGATCCCGAGCACGAACAGCACGGCGACCCCGCCGAGCAGCGGTCCGGGGAAGTCGGAGCGGTCGATCCAGTACCAGATGCCGTAGGCCGCGAGGCCGGTCGCGAGCAGCGTGCAGACCAGCCCGAGCGCGATTCCGATCCACTGGATCGGCTGCGGCCAGAAGCCCGCCAGCACGTGCAACGCGAGTCGCGTCAGCCGGAGCGGCGAGTAGCGGGAGCCGCCGGAGCGGGCAGCGTGGCCGACGTCGACCTCGACCACCGAGGCGCCGCCCGAGAGCACGAGCGCCTTCGTGAACTTCTGCTTCCCGATCGCGGGCAGCATCGGCTCGACCGCTTCCCGTCGGTACGCGTTGAAGGCGCAGCCGAAGTCGGAGATCGTGACGCCGGTGAAGCGGCGGAGCATGCCGTTGATCAGCCGCGAGGGCAGCGTGCGGCCCCACGAGTCGTTCCGCGAGACGCGCCGGCCGCTCGCCACGTCTGCGCCCGCCTCGACGACGGCTACCAGCTTCGGGATGTCCTCCGGCTCGTTCTGGAGGTCACCGTCCATCGTCACGACGATGCCGCCGCGCGCGCGCGACAGTCCCGCGTGCATCGCGGGGTGCTGACCGAAGTTGCGCTTGAACCGCACGGCGCGCACGCGTGGGTCGGCCGCGTGGAGCGCGGAGACGGCGTCCCAGGTCCCGTCCGAGGAGCCGTCGTCGACGAGGATCAACTCGAACGAGGTGCCGTCAAGGGAGGTAATAGTGCGCCGGTAGAGCTCCTCGACCGAGGCCTGCTCGTTCAGGAGCGTGACCACGACGGAAAGGGCGGGATCGGACATTGGGGGACGGAGCGTACCGCTGGCAACCGGGCAGCTGGGAGCCCGACCCCGCGTGGCGCGGCGGCGAGCTGCCGCCGGGGTGGGACGCGTGAGCGACGCCGTCTGGCGCGACGTGCATCGCGGCCGCGTCTGGCGCGCGCGAGCCTGCCGGATCATCGAGGAGACGCCCGAGCTGCTCGTCGTCTGGATGCCGGCCGGCGCGCCGGCGAAAGCGCCGGCCGGCGGGCTGCGGATCCCCGGCGAGGAGTGGGAGCTCGAAGACACGGCGCCATCGCGGGACCAGATCTGCGTCGCGCACCGCGGGCGCGCCCACTCGGTCTATGTCTTCTGGAACGACGACGGCTCGGTCCGCAACTGGTACGTCAACTTCGAGCAGCCGCTCCGCCGGACACCCCTCGGCGTCGACACCTTCGACTGGAAGCTCGACCTGATCGTGCTCCCGGACCGCTCCTACCGCTGGAAGGACGAGGACGAGCTCGAGCAGGCCGCCGCACTCGGCCTCCTCGACGCCGACGAGGTACGCGCCGAAGCCGCGCGGGTGCTGGCGAAGTGGCCGTTCCCAACAGGCTGGGAAGACTGGCGGCCGGACCCCACCTGGCCGATCCCGCAGCTGCCGGAAGGCTGGGATCG
>JAWVCV010000075.1:0-12775 GCA_033858115.1 Gaiellaceae bacterium | reverse complement strand
GTGAAGGCGATCGCCGCCGGGCCGTCCCAGGCCTCCATCAGGCACTGGTGGTAGGCGTAGAACCCCTCGAGCTCCGGCGAGATGTCGTCTCGGCCCTGGTAGGCCTCGGGGATCATCATCATGATCGCGTGCGGGAGCGACCGCCCCGCGAGCACGAGCAGCTCGAGCACGTTGTCGAAGGTCGCCGAGTCGGAGCCGCCGGGTCGGACGACCGGCAGGATCCTCGCGAGGTCGTCTCCGAAGAGCTCGGACGCGAGCTGCGACTCGCGCGCGCGCATCCAGTTGACGTTGCCGCGCAGCGTATTGATCTCGCCGTTGTGGGCGATCATCCGGTAGGGGTGCGCAAGCTCCCAGCTCGGGAAGGTGTTCGTCGAGTAGCGGGAGTGCACGAGTGCGAGTGCGGAGGCGGTGCGCTCGTCCCGCAGGTCGGGGTAGTACTGGGTCAGCTGCGGCGCCGTCAGCATGCCCTTGTAGACGACGGTGCGGGACGAGAAGCTCGGGATCACGAGGTCCGGGCCTGCTGCCAGCTCGGCCAGCCGGCGGATCACGTACAGCTTGCGCTCGAAGTCGTCGCCTGCGAGCTTGGGCGCGGCCGCGACGAAGAGCTGCCGAACCCGGGGAGCGGTCGCCGCCGCCGACGGGCCCGCGTGGCGCTCGTCGACCGGGACGTCGCGCCAGGCGACGACCCGCTGTCCCTCCGCCTCGACCGTCTCCGCGAGCAGCAGCTCGAGCTCTGCCGCCCGGGCCGCGTCGCGGGGTAGGAAGCACACCGCAACGCCGTAGTGGCCGGGCGGCGGCAGCGACGCGCCGATCTCGGCGCGGAACAGGGCGTCCGGCAGCTGCAGCGTCATGCCCGCGCCGTCTCCGGTGCCCGCATCGGCGCCCTCGGCGCCGCGGTGCTCGAGGTTCGAGAGCGCCGTCAGCGCGCGGACGATCGTCTCGTGGCTCGCGACTCCGTCCAGGCGCGCGACGAGAGCCACGCCACAGGCGTCATGCTCGTAGGCAGGATCGTAGAGGCCGGATGCCTTCATGTCCGGGTCATCCCAGCTTCTTCCTCTCGCCTGAGATGTGCGCTTGACCGGGGAGGCGAGAGGGGTTGCCGGCTAGCGCGGTTGCGGGCGCGAGTGGAGGGCGGCCTTGAACGCCACAATCGGGTCGGCATCTCGGATCGATCCCTCCATCGCTTTCCAGTGTAAAGCATCGTCGTGACAGCGCAAGAAGCCTTATTACTTGCGGAAGTAAAGCCGGGAATGAATCCGCGACCCCCGCCGTTTCGGGTTGCAACGAACGGGTTGGGGGAGCGCAGTGAGCGAGACGGGTGGGACCCGGAGATCGGCCGAGAAGTCACCACCGACGCTTGAGCTCGTGCTCAAGCGGAACTCCGTCGAGCGGATCAAGCGCGAGAAGGACCCCCTCGGGATGCTCGGCGAGCTGCCGGCGCTGATCGCCGCCGGCTACGAGCAGGTGCCGGAAGAGGATCTCGTCCGGCTGAAGTGGTGGGGGCTCTACCACGACAAGCCGAAGATCGGGACGTTCATGCTCCGGATCAAGCTGCCCGCGGGCCGGGCCACCCCGGAGCAGCTCCAGGTGGTCGGCGAGCTCTCCCTCGAGTACGGCAAGGGCACCGGCGAGCTCTCGACGCGGCAGACGATTCAGCTCCACTACCTCGAGCTGGCCTCCCTGCCGGAGGTCTTCCGGCGCCTGGACGAGGTCGGACTGACGACCGTGGGTGCGTGTGGTGACGCGGTCAGGAACGTGACCGGCTGCCCCGTCGCCGGCGTCGCCCACGACGAGCTGTTCGACGTGACGCCCGTGCTCGAGGCGGTCACGAGCTTCTTCTACGGCAACCCGGACTACTCCGACCTGCCGCGCAAGCACAAGATCACCGTGTCCGCCTGCGTGCACCGCTGCAACGCCCCGGAGATCAACTGCATCGCCCTCGTGGGCGCGCTCCGCGACGGTGAGCCCGGCTTCGGGGTCCTCGTGGGCGGCGGCCTCTCCTCGGTGCCGCGGCTTGCGCGCGACCTCGGCGTCTTCATCCAGGTCGACGAGGCGCTACCCGTGCTGCGCGCCCTGCTCGATGCGTGGAAGGAAGATCTGCAGTACCGCGTCTCGCGCGTGAAGGCGCGGCTCAAGTTCATGGTCGACGACCTTGGCGCCGCAGGCATGCGCGCCGAGGTCGAGCGCCGGCTGGGCTATGCGCTGCCCGACTTCGAGCTCGGCGCGCCGCCGGCCATCACCGATCACACCGGTGTCGAGCCGCAGAAGCAGGACGGGCTCTTCTCGATCGGCGTCCCCGTCAAGGTCGGCCTGATCTCGGGCGAGCAGATGGTCGCGGTCGCGCAGATCGCGTCGGAGCGTGGTCAGGACGTGCGCGTGACGAGACAGCAGAACTTCGTCCTGACTTCCATCCCGGCTGCCGACGTCGCCCAGGTCGGCGAGCGCCTGGCCGAGCTCGGGATGCCGCTGACCGGCAACCCGCTCCGCTCCGAGGCAATCGCCTGCACGGGCGAGCCGTACTGCAACTTCGCGGTCGCCGAGACGAAGTCGCGGCTGGACGTTCTCGTCGAGCACCTCGAGGCTCGCTTCGGCGACGCGCTCGCTGGCCTGAAGCTGAACCTCGATGGCTGCCCGCACGCTTGCGGGCATCACTGGGTCGGCGACCTCGGCTTCCAGGGCTCGACCGTGCGCAACGAGGAAGGGGTTCGCCGCCAGGCCTACGACCTGCTGCTGCGCGGCGGCCTCGGCCCCGATGCTGCGATCGCCCGCCCGGTCTTTCGCCGCGTTCCGGCCGAGGACTTGGCCGACACCGTCACCGGCCTGCTGGACGGGTGGCTGCAGCAGCGGGACGGCGAGGAGGGCTTTCGCGCGTTCTGTGACCGCAAGAGCGACGAGGAGCTCGGCCTGCTGGCCGGGCGCGAGCCGGCGAAGAGCCGGAGAGAGGAGGTCGCGGCATGAGCAGCATCGAGCTTCTGGACGATCTCGAAGCCGGCGAGCTGTCGGTCGAGTTCGAGGGCGAGGAGCCAGAGGTGGTCCTGGAGTGGGCGATGGAGCGGTTCGGCGACCGGCTCGTGCTCTCGACCGCGTTCCAGGAAGGCGACGTGGCGCTGATCGACATGGCCTACAAGATCGACCCAAAGGTGAGGATCTTCTCGATCGACACGGGCAGGCTGCCGACGGAGTCCTTCGAGCTGGTCGAGACCCTGCGCGAGCACTACCCGGGGCTGGCCCTCACGCTGCTCTCCCCGGACGGCAAGCAAGTGCAGAGGCTCGTCGACCGACACGGGCCGAACCTCTTCTATCGCTCGATCGAGCAGCGGCTTCTCTGCTGCAACGTGCGCAAGGTGCAGCCGCTGACGCGGTACCTCGGCGGCGTCGATGCCTGGGTCACCGGCCTGCGCCGCGACCAGTGGGCGGGGCGCACCGACATCCGGAAGGTCGAGATCGACCACGACCACGGCGCGATCGTGAAGTTGAACCCCCTGGCCGAGTGGACCGAGGAGGAGGTGTGGGACTACGTGCGGGAGAACGACGTCCCCGTCCATCCGCTCTACGCGCAGGGCTACACCTCGATCGGCTGCGCGCCGTGCACCCGTCCGATCGCGGAGGGCGAGCCGATGCGCGCCGGCCGCTGGTGGTGGGAGAGCGGCGCACCGAAGGAGTGCGGGATGCACTGCGCGATCGAGACGGGCGGCTTCGAGCACGAGCTGCACGCGATCCTCGGCGACGAGGCCCATGACTAGCGTCGCCGTGAAGCATGACTAGCGTCGCCGTGAAAACGGAGGAGCGCGAGGTCGCTCTCGGCGAGGTGCGAGCCGTGCTGGACGCCGCACGCGACGAGGGCTACCGCACGCGGCTGACTGCGCTGGTTGCATCGGTCGAGAACGGCGAGCTCGCCGAGGACGAGGCCTCGGAGCTGGAGCGAGTGCTCGAGCTCGGTCTCCAGGCGGGCCGGATCCGTGCCGTGTACGGCGCGGGAGGCGAGCAGGCCGCTCTCCGCCTCTTCCGTCGCCTCCCTGCCGGCGCCGAGCTCGCCGAGACGGCGCGGTCGGTCTCCGCCGCGCTCGCAACCCTGAACGGACGGTCGCTCGAGTCGTTCCGGATCGAGGCGATCGGCCCGGGGATGTACAGGATCGCGGTCGTCGCGGGCGGAGCCGAGGTTGCGGTCCGGCTCGACAGGAGCGGAGTGCAGCTCGCTTCGATCGGCGTGTGAGCATGGGCGAGAAGCACCACTACATCGCGTGCGTCGACCTCGAGGGCCGGAGCGTGCTGGTCGTCGGGGCAGGCCGCGTGGCGCACGAGAAGGTGGCCGGGCTGCTCGACTGCGGCGCAGCCGTGACCGTCGTCGCGCCCGAGATCGCCCCGGAGGTCGAGGCGCTGCCGGTCGAGCTGCTGCGGCGCAGATACCGGAGCTCGGACCTAGCCGGCCGCTACCTCGTCGTCGCCGCCACCGCCGACACAGCGGTCAACCGGCGTGTCTTCGCCGACGCCGAGGCACGCGCGCTCCTCTGCAACGTCGTCGACGTCCCCGAGCTCTGCTCCTTCATCCTGCCTGCGCTGCACCGCCAGGATCCGATCACCGTGGCGATCTCGACGGGAGGCGCCTCACCCGCGCTCGCGCAGAGGCTCCGCGACGAGATCGCCGGCGTCGTGCGGCCCGAGCACGCGGCGCTGGCCGTGCGGCTGCGCGAGCTGCGCCCCTGGGCCAAGACTCATCTCCCCACCTATGAGTCGCGCCGCGACTACTTCGCCGGCATCGTGCGGGAAGAGCTCGGATGACCGTTCACCTCGTCGGCGCCGGCCCCGGCGACCCGGGCCTGATCACGGCACGAGGGCTCGAGCTCATCCGCTCCTGCGACGTGCTCGTCCACGACCGCCTGGTCGCAGCCGAGCTGGTCGCCGAGGCCCCGCCCAGCGCGCATGTGATCTCTCGCGACGGGCTCGACCAGGCGCGCCTGAACGGGCTGCTCGTCGACTTCGGCCGGGCAGGCTTCGACGTCGTCCGCCTCAAGGGCGGCGACTCGTTCGTGTTCGGCCGCGGCGGCGAGGAGGCCCTGGTGCTGGGGCAGGCCGGGATCGAGGTGGAGATCGTGCCGGGGGTCTCGTCGATCGCCGCGGTACCCGCTCTTGCAGGGATTCCGGTCACGCATCGGGGGATCTCGGACCGCGTCACGATCGCCAGCTGCCAGGGAGCCGACGGCAGCGACGCCGAGTACGCCCGGTTGGCGGCGATCGGCGGCACGCTCGTCCTCTTCATGGGGCTCGGCCGCGTCGACCGCGTCGTCGAGGGGCTCCTCGCCGCCGGCATGAGCGCGGACACGCCCGCCGCCGCGATCTCCCGCGGCACGCTCCCGGACCAGGAAGTCGTGAGGACGACGCTCGAGCAGCTCGGTTCCGTGACGGCCGGCCTCGCCAGCCCGACGCTGCTCGTGATCGGCGACGTCGCCGCGCTCGAGCTGCTGACGTCGGCGCCGTTCGCCACCGCCGGCGTCGCCTGACCTACCCCGGCGGCTCGACCACGTTCGTCGGCTTGACGCCGTGGATCAGGACACTCCTCAGCGCTTCGATGGCGAGCAGTCCCATCGCCTCGCGCGTCGCTCGCGTGCCGCTGCCGATATGGGGCGTCAGCACCACCTGATCCAGCGCCAACAGCTCCTCGCTCACCTCCGGCTCGAACTCGAAGACGTCGAGGGCCGCTCCGGCGATCTCGCCGCGGGAGAGCGACTGCACGAGGGCCCGCTCGTCGACGATCGGTCCTCGAGCGGTGTTCACGAGCACAGCGGTCCTCCGCATCGCCCTCAGCGCCCCCTCGTCGATCAGGTGCCGTGTCGCCGGAGTCAGCGGGCAGTGGAGGCTGACGACATCGGCGCTTGCCAGCAGCTCCTCTAGGGGATCGTTGCGGCCGACGAAGACGGGGCGCGCGCCGAACGCCTCCGCGAGGCGCGCGGTCTCACGGCCGATCCGGCCGGGCCCGACGATTGCGATCGTCTTGCCGTCGAGGCCTTCCCCGAGCATGAACTCGAGCGAGAACGTCCAGGGTGCGCCGCTCCTGATCAAGCGATCGCCCTCGACGACTCGCCGCAGGAGCGCCAGCGTGATTGCGATCGTCAGCTCCGCCGTCGTCCTCGTCAGCACGTCCGGGGTGTTCGCGACGACGACGCCTCGTTGCTGCGCTGCGCTCAGGTCGATGTTGTTCACGCCGACGCCGTAGTTCGCGACGATCTGGAGCTGCGCGCCGGCGCCATCGAGGTAGGCCTCGTCGACGGCGGTGTCGATCAGCGCGAGGATCCCGTCGGCGCCCGCGGGCTCCGAGACCAGCTCGAAGTCGTGCTCCAGCTCCTCGAGTACTCGCTTCGGCACCGCACCCGTCACGTGCACCCGCCGACGGGCGTGATCGACGCGTGCGGGCACCGTGTCCAGAAGTCTTCCAGGCTGCGAGACTGCGCGCGATGCATGAGCGGTCGACCGGTGTGATCGAGACGCTCCGCTCTCGTTACGGGGGGCGGGTATCGACCACTGCGTCCGTGCTCGAACAGCACGGGCGAGACGAGTCGTACCACCCGCCTGCTCCACCCGACGCCGTCTTCTTCGCGGAGTCCACCGAGGAGGTGGCTGATGCGGTCGGCGTCTGCGCGGCCGCGCAGGTGCCCGTGATCGCGTTCGGCGCCGGAACCTCGCTCGAGGGCCATGTGGGTGCAGTCCGTGGCGGGGTCAGCATCGACCTCACCGCCATGCGCAAGGTGCTCGAGGTGAACGGCGCCGACCTCGACTGCCGCGTCGAAGCGGGCCTGACGCGGTTGGCGCTCGCCGAGCGCCTGGCGCCGGAGGGTCTCTTCTTCCCGGTCGACCCTGGAGCCGACGCGACGATCGGCGGCATGACGGCGACCCGCGCGTCCGGCACGAGCGCGGTGCGCTACGGGACCATGCGCGAGAACGTCCTCGGCTTGACCGTCGTCCTCGGCGACGGACGCGTGATCAAGACGGGAGGCCGGGCGCGGAAGTCGGCTGCGGGCTACGACCTGACGCGGCTCTTCGTCGGCAGCGAGGGCACCCTCGGGGTGATCACGGAGGTGGCGCTCCGGCTCTACGGCACTCCTGAGGTGATCGCGGCCGCCAGCTGCGCGTTCGAATCGATCGAGGGAGCGGTCGAAGCGGTGATCGAGACCGTGCAGCTCGGCATCCCGGTTGCCCGGATCGAGTTGCTCGACGAGGTCCAGGTGGCAGCCTGCAACAGCTACTCGGGCACCGGCCTGCCCGAGTTGCCGACGCTGTTCATCGAGCTCCACGGCTCGGAGGCGGGGACGCGGGAACAGGCCGAGGCGCTCGCCGAGATCACCGGCACGCACGGCGGGACGGGGTTCGCCTGGGCGACGAGCACGGAGGAGCGCAACGCCCTCTGGCGCGCGCGGCACGAGGCGTACTACGCGGCGCTCCACCTCGTGCCCGGGGCCAGGGGCTGGGTGACGGACGTCTGCGTGCCGATCTCCCGCCTCGCCGAGTGCCTGGTCCAGACCAAGCGCGACCTCGAGGGCTCGTTTCTGCAGGCGCCGATCGTCGGCCACGTCGGTGACGGGAACTTCCACGTCGCGCTCCTCGTCGACCCGGACGATCCGCGTCACGTCGCCGAGGCGAGCCGGTTGAACGAGCGGATGATCGAGCGCGCGCTCGCCCTCGGCGGCACGACGACCGGGGAGCACGGCGTCGGCTCGGGGAAGATCGCCTATCTCGAGCAGGAGCACGGCCCTGCAGTCGACGTGATGCGCGTGGTCAAGGCCGCGCTCGACCCGAACTCGATCCTCAACCCCGGCAAGATCTTCCGGGAGTCCGCCTGAGCCGAGTGCTCGTCACCGGTGCGCTCGGGTGCGTCGGCGTGTGGGCGCTGAAGGCGGCCCTCGACGACGGGGACGAGCCCGTCGGCTACGACGTCGGCGACGCGACCCACCGTCTCGAGCTGATCCTCACCCCGGCGGAGCTGGAGCGGGTCACGCTCGTACGCGGCGACATCACCGACCTCGACTCGTTCGCGCGGACCCTCGACGAGCACGCGATCACGCGCGTCGTCCATCTCGCCGCGCTCCAGGTTCCCTTTTGCCGCGCCGACCCGGCGCTCGGCGCGCGCGTCAACGTGGTCGGGACCGTCAACGTCTTCGAGGCCGTGAAGCAACGCCTCGACCGGATCGCCGGCGTCGCCTACGCGAGCTCGGCCGCCGTCTACGGCCCGGACGACCCGTCGCCGGCGCCCGAGCAAGGCGGTACTGCGCCGAGCACGCTCTACGGCGTCTACAAGCTCGCGAACGAGGGCACAGCCAGGCTCTACTGGGCCGACGCGGGCGTCCCGTCGGTCGGGATCAGGCCCTACGTCGTCTACGGCGTGGGGCGCGACCAGGGGATGACCTCGGGGCCGACGCTCGCAATGGCGGCTGCGGCGCGAAGAGAGGGGTTCGCGATCGGCTACGGGGGCGTGGCCCAGTACGACTACGCGCCGGACGTCGGGCGCGCCTTCGTCCGTGCCGCCGCCGAGCCCGCGGGCGCCGCGGTCGCGAACTTTCCCGGCGTCAGCGCCCCGATGGAGGAGGTCGTGGCCGCAATCGAGGCTGCGGCTCCCGAGGTCGCCGGCCACGTCACCTGGGACCAGACGCCGTTGCCGTTCCCGGCCACGCTCGAGGTGCGGGCGCTCGAGCAGCTCCTCGGACCGCTGCCGCCGACGCCCCTGCTCGAGGGCGTCGGCGAGACGATCGAGCGCTTTCGCTCTACGGAAGCTCGACGTCGGCTCTGAGCACCGGGCACATGAAGCCGTAGTCCGGGTGTGACTGGAAGGAGCGAGAGCTGGAGTCGGGGCTGCCGAACCACTCGTCCCGAACCGGCGCTCTCACCTTCTTGCCGGTCAGGCCGCCTCGCTCGATCCGCAGCACGTCGACGCCCCGGTAGGCGTCCGCCGTGTAGACGATCTCGCCGTTCCGATCGGTCGGCGACCAGTACGCCGCCCACGTCGACCCGTTGGCCGGGATGTAGTACCCGACCTGGGCGATCTCCGTCGGCGTCCGATAGTCGAGGAAGCGCACCCCTTGCTCGTACCAGCCGACCGCGGCGACGCCGTCCTTGGCATCGAACCAGTGCGACGAGCAGTTGACCGTGACCGGCGCCTTCGAGTCGACGGCGCCGCCGGTGAACATGCCGTTGAGCTCCGTCTCCCACGTGCCGAGCGGCGTGATCGCGCCCTTGCTCAAGCGGGAGAGGTCCCACGCCTCGAACTTCCCCTGCCCGCGGCAGCCGCCGGGCGGCACCTCGTCGGTGTCGATGTAGTCCTCCTCGGTGACCAGCAGCGTCTTGCCCCGGCGCTGGGAGTTGTGGAGGATGAAGTCGTTGTAGGGCGAGGGGTTGGCCCCTGCCGCGCCGGTCGTGCCGAGCAGCCGTGGCGCCAGCGGATCGGCTGTCAGCCGGTAGCCGGCCGCGCCGCCGCCTCCGACCGACCACAGCGTGCCGGTGCTGTCGAGCTCGGTGTCATGGCTGACCCTGAAAGCGGGGCTATTGGAGGCAGCCGACACGAACTTCCCGAGCGACCTCGGCGCGCTCGGGATCGACAAGTCGATCACCTCGACGTGATCGCCCCCGTCGACCCATGCCTGCGAGCAGTCGTCCTTGACGAAGTTCGCGATGTGCCCGGATCCGCGCCCGGCTGCCGCCGTCGCGCCGAGGGGCAGGATCGCGCTGACGGTCGGCGCGGCGGGGTTCGCGATGCTGAGGACGTACATGACGGAGCCGAGGTCGCGTGTGACGCGATCATTGACGACGATCAACGTGTTGCCGCAGAGGTCGACGTCCTCGTTCTCGAAGTGCGGCAGCGGCAGAAACGTGAGGATCCGCGGGTCGTCGGCCCGGGCGATGTCGAGGACGGTGATCCCGCCCCAGCCGCTGACGTAGGCGTAGTGATCCTTGAAGTCCATGCCTGCGGCGCTTCCCGGAATGTGGGCGACGAGCGTCACGTTGCTCGACGTCGCCAGGGGCGGATCGGGCGGAACGACGACGCCGGCAGCCGGCATCACGTTGAGAAGTGTCAGGACGACGCCGAGCGCGAGCAGCGCTCCAAGCGTCTTGGTTGCCCTACCTGCGCGGTAGCTCATCGCCATCTCCTCGAGGTCGTCCGCAAATCGTTGTCAGGCCAGTTGAAATGCGTACCCGGCTGGCGAAATCTTGAACGTGCGAAGCTGCGCCCATGCAGACGGCGTCCGGGATCCCGGCGACAGACCTGCGGCTGCGACGCGAGCGGCTGCTGGAGCACGTCCGCAGTCTCGGGCTGACCGGCTTCGTGCTCTTCGACCAGGACTACATCAACTACTTCACGAGCTTCAACTTCCTGTCGACCGAGCGGCCGGTCGCGCTCGCTGCAAACGCCGCCGGGGAGCTGGCCGTCTTCGTCCCCGAGTTCGAGGTGGAGCGAGTGCGCGAGGAGACGGACTTCGAGCGCGTCGAGTCGTACCCGGAGTACCCCGGGGTCGTGCATCCCCTGCGCATCCTGGGGCGGGTGCTCCTGGACCTCGGCGTCACCGGCCCGGCGGGCGCCGATCAGGACGGCTACCCCGGCGTTCTCGGCTACCAGGGCCCCGCTTTGAGCGAGGTCACCGGCCAGCCCGTCACGCCGCTCGCGCCGTTCATCGAGGGGATGATGGTCCGCAAGAGCGAGGCCGAGGTCGCCCTGATCAGGGAGAGCGCCAGATGGTGCGAGCACGCGCACCGGCTGCTCCAGGAGTACACGCGACCGGGAGCGACCGAGGCGGAAGCCAGCTTGCGGGCCGGCCACGAGGCCACGCTCGCGATGCTCGAGACACTCGGCTCTTCCTACGGCGGCCAGCAGGCCTCTGCCGACGGCGTGTCAGCGGGCTACCGCGGCCAGATCGGCCGCAGGAGCGCCTGGGCCCATGCGGTGGCGCACAACATCGAGTTCGCGCCCGGAGACGTTCTCGTCACGGAGACGAGCGCCCCTGTGTGGGGCTACAACGCGGAGCTCGAGCGCGCGATGATCATCGGGACGCCGACCGACGAGATGCGCCGCCTGTTCGAGCACGCGGTCGCGGCGCAACAGGTGGCGTTCGACGCGCTGCGTCCGGGCACCACCTGCGCCGAGGTCGACGGCGCAGTGCTGGGCTACTTCGAGGCGAACGACCTCCTGCCCTACTGGCAGCAGCACACCGGCCATGCGATCGGCCTGCGCAATCACGAAGCGCCGTTCCTGGACGTCGGCGACCACACGCCGGTGGAGCCCGGCATGGTCTTCACGATCGAGCCCGGCCTGTACTCGAGCGGGGTGGGTGGCTTCCGCCACTCCGACACGGTCGTCGTCACCCCCGACGGGATCGAGATCCTCACGTCCTATCCCAAGGAGATCGAGAGCCTCACGATTCCGGCGTAGCCAGGACCTCCTGCGCGATCCTGAAGGCCGAGTTCGCGGCAGGGACGCCGCAGTAGACGGCGGCCTGCAGCAGGACCTCCTTGACCTCGTCGGGCGTGAGGCCGTTGCGGAGCGCTGCGCGAACGTGCATGGCGAGCTCGCTCTCGTGGCCGCCGGCGACCAGCGCGGTCAGCGTGATGCAGCTGCGGGTGCGCCGGTCGAGCCCCGGCCTGCTCCAGATCTCGCCCCACGCATACCGCGTGATCAGGTCCTGGAAGTCGGCGGTGAACTCGGTCGTGCGGGCGACGGCGCGGTCGACGTGCTCGTCGCCGAGCACGGCGCGGCGCACCTCCATGCCGCGATCGTGGATCTCGCTCATCGGTTCTCCTTCGTCAGGTGGGCGAGCACGTGCTGCGTGAACGTCGCCGGCTGCTCCGCGCTGGCGATGTGAGCGGCTCCGGGCACGGTTTCGTGGCGGGCACCCGCGATCGAGGCCGCGAGGCGCTCACCTGCTTCGGACGGCACCACGGGATCTTGCGCCCCGGTCAGCACGAGGGTGGGAGCCTCGATCGCTCCGAGCCGCTCGCTGAGGTCGAGGCCGGCTAGCGCCTCGCAGCACGCCGCGTAACCCTCCGCAGGCGTTCCGACGAGCATCGCCCGGAACCGCACCCGGAGCGACTCGGGAGCGCTGGGCGTGAACCAGCGGCCGAGGACGGCGTCAGCGAGCGCGGAGACTCCCTCCGCTCGGACCGTCGCCGCTCGCTCCAGCCACTGCTCCCGCGGCGGCAGGTTCGGGGCCGTACAGCCGAGGACGAGCCTGTCGACTCGGTCCGGCGCTTCGGAGGCGAGCCACATCCCGACCATCCCGCCGAGCGAGAGACCGCAGAACGAGACGCTCTCGATGTCGAGCTCGTCGAGCAGTGCGAGGGCGTCCCGCCCGAGCTCGTCGATCGCATAGGGCCCGGGCGGAACCGGCGAGCGGCCGTGGCCGCGCCCGTCGTAGCGGAGGACCCGAAACTGCGCAGCCAGTGCGGGCAGCTGGGGCTCCCACAGCTCCAGGGTCGTCCCGAGCGAGTTGCAGAGCATCAGCGGGGGCGCCGCGTCGGGCCCGTCGAGCCGGTGGTGCAGCCTCACGCATCGACCTCGGCGGACTCGCGCGAGCTCTCGTAGTGCGCAAGCGCGCGGTCGACGAGTGGAGCTGCCGAGCCGAGATACCTGACAGGGTCGAGAGCGGCGTCGAGCTCCTCCGGCTCGAACCCGGCTCGGCCATCGTCGAGCAGCGCGTCGCGGAAGCTCGTGTCCGAGCCCGCTGCGCGCACTGCCGCCTGGCGCACGACGTCCTGCGCCTCTGCCCGGCCAAGCCGGTCCAGGAGCAGGAAGGAGACCCGC
>JAWVCV010000074.1:0-10336 GCA_033858115.1 Gaiellaceae bacterium | reverse complement strand
CGGAGGCGATGGCGGCGGCGTCGGTGTCATCGTCGACGTTTGTGTTGCGCAAGCAGGGTGCGGCGGCGGATCTGTCGGGGTCGGTGGCGTACGATGCGGCGTCGAGGACGGCGACGTTGACGCCGGCGGTGGCGTTGGATGCGGGCGGCTCGTATACGGCGCGGGTGGTTGGTGGGGCCGCGGGGGTGAAGGATGCGGCCGGGAACGCGCTCGCCGCCGAACACACCTGGACCTTCACCGTCGCAGCGAACTCGATCCGGGTGTTCCCGTCCTCGGTGGTGCGGCAGACGGGGACCGTCATCGGCGGCAACGCGCAGTCGCTCGCGGCCGACGACAACGTCTACTACCTCGTCAACTCGACGACGACCGGCACTCGCACGACGGACTGGTACGCCGCCCTGGCGGGCGTGCCGAACTCCCTACAGTCGCTCGCGGTGAGCTACAAGGGGGCAAACTCGCGGGCGTGCAGCCAGACGGTTGCGGTCTGGCGCTGGACGACGTCGACGTGGGTCGTCCTCGCGACGCAGAGCGTCACCACCACCGAGGTTCTCCACTCCGCGCTCGTCCCGAGCGGCGCTCTCGCCGACTACGTGAGCGGCACCACCGGCACCGGCGACGTCCGCGTGCGCATCCGCTGCACGACCACGGCGAACTTCACCTCGCGAGGGGAACTGCTCTTCGCGGATTACAGGCCCTGACGGTACGCTCCGCCGTCATGAAGGCCGTGATTCTCGCCGGCGGAGTCGGCACCCGGTTGAGCGAGGAGACGGGCGTCCGCCCGAAGCCGATGGTGGAGATCGGCGGCAAGCCGATCGTCTGGCACATCATGAAGCTCTACTCGGCGCACGGCATCAACGACTTCGTGATCGCCGCCGGTTACAAGAGCCACATCATCAAGGAGTACTTCTCGACCTACTTCTTGCGGACGGCGGACGTGACGATCGACCTGACGACGAACGAGACGACGGCCCACACCTCGAGCGCCGAGCCCTGGCGCGTGACGATCGTGGAGACCGGGGACACGACGATGACCGGCGGGCGCCTGAAGCGAGTCGCCCCCTACCTCGACGGCGGCACGTTCTGCATGACCTACGGCGACTGCGTGAGCGACGTCGACATCGGGGAGCTGGTCGAGTTCCATCGAGAGCGCGGGGCGGTCGCGACCGTCACCGCCGTGCAGCCGCCGGGTCGGTACGGCGTGCTCGCCCTGACGGAAGGCGTTCGCATCTCAGCCTTCTTCGAGAAGCCCGAGGGCGACGGCGCCTGGATCAACGGGGGCTTCTTCGTGCTCGAGCCGGCTGCGCTCGACGCGATCGACGGTGACGAGTCGACCTGGGAGCGCGAGCCGCTCGAACGGCTCGCCGCCGCCGGCGACGTGGCCGCCTACCGGCACGCAGGCTTCTGGCAGCCGATGGACACGCTCAGAGAGCAGATGGTGCTCGAGGAGCTCTGGGAGACCGGTTCGCCGCCCTGGAAGAGCTGGTGAGTCAGCCGGTCCGCACGAGCTCGTAGTCCGGCCAGCTGCGGTCCTTGTCGGAGATCACAAGCTCGTCGGCCGGCGGCCACTCGATTCCGAAGGCAGGGTCGTTCCAGCGCACGCCGCCCTCGGCCGCGGGCGCATACGCCTCCGAGACCTGGTACTGCGTCTCGGTCGCGTCGACGAGCGTCTGATAGCCGTGCGCAAAGCCCTCGGGCACGTAGAGCGCGCGGCGGTTGTCCGCCGACAGCTCGACGCCGATCCATTGCGTGTGAGTGCTGGAGTCGGGTCGCAGGTCGACGATCACGTCCAGGATCGCCCCCCGGGTGCACCGGATCAGCTTGGCCTCGGCATGGGGCTCCCGCTGGAAGTGCAGTCCGCGCAGCGTCCCGCGGCGGTGGTTGAAGGACAGGTTGCACTGCTCGAGCGCCGGATCCAGCCCGTGTGCCTCGAACTCTTCGCGGGCCCACGTGCGGGCGAAGAAGCCGCGCTCGTCCTCTCGTAGCTCCAGGTCGACGACGAAGGCCCCGTCCAGCTCGAGCGGGGTGAAGATCATGCGGTCGCCGCCCGCGACTCGTGCCAGCGGAGCTCCTTGTCGAGCGCGCGCTGCTCGAGCAGCGCGTTGAGGCGGTTGAGGCGGACGAAGCGGTCGCCCTGGAACTCGGCCAGCGTCAATCCCGCCTTGCCGTAGGCATCCCGAAGCTCGGCGGCGCCTGCCGCCGCGTCCCAACGGACCTCCAGCTCGGGAAAGGCGGTCGCGAGCTTCCCGAAGTCGACCTGGTAGCTGCGCGGATCGGGGTCTCCCGAGCCGGCGTACTCGATCGTGCAGCCCTCGACCGTCGCGGCCACGATCTCGGCCAGGTCGCGAACCTGGTAGTTGTCGCGGTCGGAGCCGACGTTGAACGCCTGCGAGTGCACCAGCTCTCGCGGCGCCGCCAGGATGGACGCGGTCGCCTGGGCGATGTCCTGCACGTGGACGAGCGGCCGCCAGGGCGTGCCGTCGCTGAGGATGCGAACCTCGCCGGTCGTGAGCGCCCACGCGACGAGGTTGTTCAGGACGATGTCGAGACGCAGCCTCGGCGAGACGCCGAAGGCGGTCGCGTTGCGCATGAAGACGGGCGAGAAGCTGTCATCTGCGAGCTCTCGGAGCGCTTCCTCCGCGCGCACCTTCGACTCGGCGTAGGCCGTGAGCGGCGAGAGAGGCGCGTCCTCGGCGGCGAGGCCGCTACCGCCGGCTCCGTACATGCTGCACGAGGACGCAAAGAGGAACCGCCCCACGCCCGCCGCTCTCGCCGCTCGCGCCAGCGCGACCGAGGCGTCGCAGTTGATCGAGAGGGTCAGCTCCGGGCTGAGGGCGCCCAACGGATCGTTCGAGAGGGCTGCGAGGTGCACGATCGCATCCACGCCGGCAAGGTCCTCTGCCCCGAGGTCACGCACGTCGACGCGTCGCTCCTCGATCGGCGGGTCGGACGGGTAGAGGTCGCAGCCGTCGTAGAACCGCGTGTCCGCGCCCACGACCTCGTGGCCCGCGGCGATCAGGGCAGGCACCGTGACGGAGCCGATGTAGCCGTGGTGGCCGGTAACGAGGACTCTCATCGCCAGACGGATCGTAGTAGTCCCGCGTTCGTCGATAACGTCGGACCGTGCGCGTGGCGATTGCTCAGGAGTGGATCATCAAACGGGGCGGCTCGGAGCGGTGCGTCGAGGCGATGAAGATCGCCTTCCCCGGCGCCACGGTCCTGACCACGTTGCTCGATCCTGACGCGGTGCCGCTCCTCCGCGATGCGCGCACCTCCTTCCTGCAGCGGATCCCCGGCGCCACTCGGCACCACGAGTGGCTGCTCCCTCTGATGCCGCTCGCGTGGCGGACGATGGCGGTTCCCGCGGCCGAGCTCGTGATCTCGAGCAGTCACTCCTGCGCGAAGGCGGTGCGGGTCCCCGCAGGAGTACCGCACCTCTGCTATTGCCACACGCCGATGCGCTACGCCTGGGACTTCGAAAGCGAGCGGACGCGCTTCCCGCTCCCGATCCGAGCTCTCGCGCGGCAGGGCATGGGGGCCTTTCGCGCCTGGGATCGTCGGTCTGCCGCGGGCGTGACCGAGTTCATCGCCAACTCGTCCGCCGTCGCCGACAGGATCAACCGCTTCTACGGGCGCTCCGCCGAGGTGATCCATCCCCCGGTGCGGACCGAGTACTTCACGCCGGGCGGCGAGAAGGGAGAAGACTTCCTGTACGTCGGCCGGCTCGTGAGCTACAAGCGGGCGGATCTGGTCGTCGATGCGTTCGCGGGCCTGCCCTACCGCCTGCAGGTGGTCGGCACCGGCCACCTCGAGAAGGCGCTGCGCGCCCGTGCCACGCCGAACGTGACCTTTCTCGGCGAGGTGGCGGAGGAGCGGCTACGCGACCTCTACCGGAGCGCGCGCGCTCTCGTCTTTCCGGCGAACGAGGACTTCGGGATCGCGATGGCCGAGGCACAGGCGTGTGGAACCCCGGTGATCTCCCTGCGGGAGGGGGGAGCGGCAGACATCGTGGCGAGCGGAGAGACCGGCTGGCTGATCGAAGAGGCCCGCGTCGAGGACGTGCGGGAGGCGGTGCGCCTCGCGGCCGACGAGGTCCTCGACCCCACGGTGATCCGGACGCGGGCGGAGCGGTTCTCCGAGGAGCGCTTCGTGGACGAGATCCGCGAGGCGGGCCGGCGCCTGGTCTACGGCTGAGTCTGGCCGTTACGGCTGAGGAAGCCGCGGAGCGACGCCCGATACGCGGCGGCGGCCTCCTGGTTGCGCACGACGCTGTAGGCGAGCCAGCGCGCGGCGACCCCCGTCGAGATGAGGCCGATGGTCGCCGCGGCCGAGAGGCGCGGCAGGTGCCAGCGGATCACCGTCGACTCGGACTCCGCGATCAGCTTCTCCCTCGTGGCGTCGGACCACTGCTTGCCGGCCGAGCCGTTGCCGATGTGCACGAACTGCGCCTGGGGCGTGAACCAGATCTTCCAGCCGGCCTTCCGGGCCCGCCAGCAGATGTCGATCTCCTCGGCATAGATGTAGATGCGCTCGTCGAACCCGCCCAGACGCTCCCACGTCTCGCCGCGAAAGAGCATCACCGCGCCGTTCGCGCCGTCGATCTCGCGGGCCTGGTCGTGGTCCCAGTGGGTGCTCAGCTTCGGCGCCCAGCGGTTCGGCACGAGCCGGCTCAGACCGGAGGCGCGCACGAGCGCGGTCAGGGGCGAGTGCGTCGGCATCACGCTCGGCTGGAGCGACAGGTCGACATTGAGATAGCGCGGGAAGCCGATTCCGACCGACGGGTCGTCGAGCGTCGCCAGCAGCCGCTCGAGGCTTCCGGGCGTGTGCACGAAGGCGTCGTTGTTCAGCAGGAGGTAGGCCGAGCCGGCGAGCTCGCGGGCTCCGGCGTTCATCGCGCCGCCATAGCCGACGTTCTGCTCGAACCGGATCAGGCGGCACTCCGGCAGCTCGGCCTGCAGGCGCTCGTAGCTGTCGTCGGTCGAGCCGTTCTCGACCAGCACGATCCGGTCGTGCGGAACGCCTTCGCCGACGAGCGCCTCGACGCAGCGGATCGTCAGGTCCGGCGTGTTCCAGTTCGGGATCACGACGGTCAGGTCGTTCAGTCGGCTGGCGGGGTTCGTCGTCGTCATCGTGGGTCCGATCACAGGGTAGGCGGAACGTCGGCGGCCTGGTCGAGCAGGCGTCGCGGCGTCGCCTCCGTCAGCGACGCACGCGCGTCCGCCCCGAAGCGCTCCGCGACGAGGTCGGCGGCCTCGCGGAGATGGGGCCGGCGGCGCAGGTAGCCGTGTGCGTCGCTGCCGAGGAGGTCGACGAGACCCCGGTTGATCAGCTCCCAGGCGGTCGCGCTCGCGTCTGGCCCCCAACGTCCGAGCAGGCTCGGAGCGACGACCTGCACGAGCGCTCCCTCGTCACGGAGCGCAGCCAACGCCTCCGGGTGGCGCTGCACGGCGCGGCAGCGCTCCGGGTGGCCGAAGATGGCAGTAAGCCCATGGCGAGCCAGGGTGGACTGCATCAGCCCGAGCGTGGCGAGCGGCGTGGGCTGGACGATCTCGACTAGGAGGAACCTGTCCGCGATCGCCCGGAACTGCAGGCGGGCGCCCTCCTGCAGGACGCGCTCGGGCGTCACCTCGGCCGCAAGGTGCAAGCGGAGGGCGATCCCGGCTCCCTGCAGGTCGGTGCTCAACGACTGCAAGGCCGTTCGGGCCTGCGCTCGCTCGGTCGGATAGCGGCGCGAGAGGTGGGGGGTGCACACGACTTCCGAGATCCCCTGACGAACGAGCTGCACCGCCAGCTCGCGTGCGGCGGGAAGGTCGGGCGGGCCGTCGTCGAGCCCGGGGAGCAGATGACAGTGTGTGTCGATCATCGCCGCGGCCCGCTAGGGGGCCTCGGGCGCCGTGATCGCGTCGCGGTAGATTCGGAGGGTCGACCGAGCCATGTCGGCCCATGAGTATCGCCGCACGCGCTCGGTTCCTTGAGCGATCAGCTGGGCGCGGAGCACGGCGTCTTCCGCGAGTCGGCGCATCCCGTCCCGCACGCTCCCGAGATCGACCGGGTCGACGTACAGGGCCGCCTCGCCGTAGATCTCGGGCAGCGCCGTCGCGGAGGCGGCCAGCACCGGAACTCCGTGCGCCATCGCCTCCAGGCCGGGAAGGCCGAAGCCTTCGGAGAGCGAGACGAACACGTAGGCGAGGGCGCCGTCGTAGAGCGCGGCGAGCTCGGACTCCGTGACCTCCCCGGGACGCACGAGCGTCGAGCCGAGCCCTAGCGACGCGGCGGTGCGCGAGAGCTCCGCGTCGAATGGCTCGTGCTTGCCCGCGAGGACGAGCTGCAGGCCCGTGTCGTCGAGGCCTGCGAACGCCTGGAGCAGCAGGTGCAGGTTCTTGTGCGGGTGCGCGGCCCCGACGTAGAGGAAGTACGGCTGTCGGAGGCCGAACCGCTCGAGGACCTCCGGTTCGCCGGGAGCCCGGGCCGGATCGACCCCCTCGTAGATGACGCTCACGCTCTCGCTCGGCGTCCCCAGCAGCTCGAGCACGTCCTGCTTCGTGCTCTGGGAGACGGTGATCACGCGGCTGGCGCGGGCGACCGATCGCCGCAGCGTCACGTCGTAGGCGCGGCGTCTCAGCGCGTACGCGAGCCGGCGGCTCGAGGCAGTGCCGGTTCGATGAGCCGAGTGAGTGAGGTCGTGAATCGTGACCACGTAGGGCGTCGGCGCGAGCAGTGGGACGTTGAAGTGCGGGTAGTGCACGAGGTCGAGCCGCTCGCGACGGACGATTGCCGGCAGCCGGTACTGCTCGCGCAGCGAGTACTCGCCAAAATCGGCGACCACGGCGCGGAAGTTCGGCCCCGGCGGCTCGAAACGGGCGGCGGCGGCCCTGACGAAGATCGTGTACGCGTTGTCGGGGTCGATCTCGGCCAGCTCGCGGATCAGCGAGGACGTATAGCGGCCGATCCCCGTGCCCGTCATGCGCGCGTCGATGCCGATCTTCACGGGTCGCCGCCGCCGGTAGCCGTCCGGTAGACGTCTTCGTGCTCTCCGAGCCAGCGGTCGAGCTCGTCGGGGGAGCCGACGGCTCCGATCCCCTCGACCGCGGCCTGCCAGGCGCCGGCGGTGCTCAACGCCTCCACGGCCGAGACCATCCCCTGCCTGGTCGGCTCGAACGTGACCGCTCCCGGGAATGCAGCGGCGGATTCCGCCAGGCCGCCCCGATCGGAAACGAGCACGGGACGTCTGGCGGCGAGCCACTCGAGCACGACGTAGGGCGGTCCCCCAGGCTCGGGCCAGAGAGAGGGCACGATCCCGACGTCGCTGCGCTCGAGGAACCCGGTCTTTTCGGCACCGCCCACCGAGCCGTGGTACTCGACGAGTCCGGCGCGCGCAGACTGCTCCACCTGTGGCCGCAGGCGCCCGTTCCCGGCGATGTGGATCGCATAGCCACGGTCGCGCAGCTCGGGCGCCGCGTCAAGGAGGACGCCGATGCCCTTGATCTCGTCGAGCGAGCCGAGGTATCCGATCGACTTGAGCCCCGCAGTCGCCGCCGGTGTGGGGACGGCGCCTGGCAGTGCCGGATGCCTGATCACATGGCGGCGGGCGGTCGGGAAGGCGTCCAAGTGCTGATCGACGATGTACCGCGAGACGCCGACCACGTCGGAGACGCCGGTGGACCAGCGGTGCAGGCGCGACCTCCGCGCGCCGCAGAGTGTCGGGTGGCCGCAGCAGGGCCGTTCCGGGGTGCCGAAGAGCGTCATCCGCGGGCAGAGCAGGTAGTAGTCGTGCAGCGTGTGGACGACGGGCGTCCGCTGGCGCCGGGCCGTTTCCCAGACCGCTGTGGTGATGCCGGGAAGATTGTTCGTGTGGACGACGTCGGGGGCGATCTCCGCAAGCAGGCGTCGCAAGCGCGGTGTCGGCCACGCGGTCATGTCTCCCGCCCGGTTGCGGTAGAGGCGGATCCGGTCGTCGCGCCAGTCGCTCGAGTGGAGGACGGTCGTAGGCGCGGCAGCGTCGTCGCTCTCCGGCTGCCTCGCCGGGAACGCGGCCAGGATCCTGACGTCGTGATCGCGTGCACGGAGGCCACGCGCCAGCGCCGCCACGTAGGTCTCCGCCCCGCCGACGGCGGCATCGGCTCCGTGCGAGTTGACGAGGAGGATCCGCATGCGGCTCAGAGCTCGATCCGGGTGAAGACGTCGCACAGCCGGCGTGCCGTTGCTTCCCACGAGTAGCGGGAGACGCAGTCCTCGCCCCGTTGCCGCAGCGACTGTCGCAACTCGCGATCGGAGTCGATCGAGCGGATGGCGGCCGCCCACGCCTCCTCGTCGTCCAGTGGCAGCAGCATGGCTCCTGCGCCGGCCACCTCTCGCAGCGCCGGGATGTCGCTGGCGAGCACAGGGCAGCCGCGACTCATCGCCTCCAGCGGCGTGAAGCCGAACCCTTCGTAGCGGGACGGAAGGAGGAGCCCCGTGGCCTGCCGGTAGAGGCGGTCGACCTCTGCGTCGGCGGCGTCGAAGATCAGCTTGATCGGGGACGAGGCCAGCTGCACTGCCCGCTCGAGCTCGCCGAAGCCCTCGCCCTTGCGTCCGACGAGGACGAGTGGGCTCGTGAGCCCGGCGCGCTCGTAGGCGCGCACGAGGAAGGGCAGGTTCTTGTTGGCATTGAGGTTGCCGACGTAGAGGTGGTAGCCCCCGTCAGCGAGGCCGAAGTCGCGACCGGGCTCGGTCGTCGCAAGCGCGGGCGCGAACCCGGGGCCGGAGTGGACGACGGCGATCTTGCCGCCGTCTGCGCCGAAGTGGCGCACGGCCTCGTCCCGCGCGAAGCCGGAGACCGCGATCGTGGCGCGGGCGCGACGCAGGGCCCAGGGGTACAGGCGTCGCTTGTATGCCTCCCGTGCGGTGCCGAACCCGTGCATCACTCCCGCGTCGTGGATCGTCGCCACGAACGGCTGCCGCGGAGCGAAGACCGGGCCGCTGACGTCGAAGAAGTGGAGCAGGTCGCTCCTGGACGTGGCAGCGCGCAGCTGCTCGAGCAGGATCCGTCCGGGGCCCCCTCGGACGAGGCGGTGCCGGAGCGGAGTCGCCCGGACGTCCAGCTGTACCGGGCCGATTCGGTCCGCGCCGGCGGCCGTCGTCAGTAGCTGCAGGTCGAGGCCGGGGTACTCAGGAGCGACCTCTCCGAGGGCTCGAGTCAGAGCGGTCGCATAGCGCGAGACGCCTGAGGAGCCGGCGGCCAGCAGGCCGACGAGCGCGACGGATCGCTGCATCTAGTCGGTCTTCGCGGCGGTGTCGCCGGTCGTCTCCTCGCCGGCCGCGGCCAGAGCCAGCCCGACGAGGAGGAAGCCGAGGTACGCCGTCGGGAACGCCGTGAACGACGAGCGGGTGATCGCGTCGAAGGACAGCGTCACGAGCAGCGCGAGCGCGAGCCAGCCTTCGCGCTTGCCGTCGCGCGCAGCATCGACGGCAAGCTGGGCGAGACGCCCCAGAATCAGGAGGATGAGGACGAGCCCGGCGATCCCGACGTCGGCGAGGGCGGCGAAGTAGCCGGAGTCGACCGCCGTCGCGTTCCGCTCCTCGGTGACGCCGACGCCGGCGTCCCGCTTGGCGCGCTCCGCGGCGGTTCCGACGATGCCGACACCCTTGCCGAGCGGCAAGGCCCCAGGGTCGGTGAACACGACCCGCCAGGCCTCCGTGCGTCCGTTCACCGTCAAGTAGGTCGACTCGGACGTCTGCACCGTCTGGGTCTGCGTCGCGCCTGGCAGCACGATCAAGATCGTGGCGGCGGCGACCACGGCGCTGGCGATGATGAAGCCGGCCAGCGCGACGAGCCGCCGGCGGGCCAGCCAGAGGCCGAGCAGCGCGAGGCTGACGATGGCGGCGCTGCGCACCTGTGAGGTGACGAGCCCGATCGTCGCCGCGCTGCCGACCACGACCGCGAGCCGGCTGCGCCGGAGCCAGAAGAGCGCCGCGCAAAGCGCGAAGAGGAGGAAGGCGGCGTAGGCGAACGGCTCGTCCAGCGTCCCGAAGCTGCGGAGACGGCTGCCGATGGTTCGCACCTGGCTCTCGTACTCGTAGCCCATGCCGACGAGCGCAACCGGCCCGACCAGCTGCTGGTAGATGCCGTAGAGCGCGACCAGGACCGCAGTGACACACAAGGATCCGATCGCCCAGCGAAGCGTTCGCCGGCCGCCGAACGCGAAGCCGACGAGCAACAGGATGAGCGGCTCAGCGACGAGCCGGACGCCGTGGAACCAGCCGGCCTCGAACGCGGTGCCGCCGAGCAGGCCGCCGAGATTGACGACGTAGAGACCGAGCAGCGCCACGACTGCCAGAGCGACGCGGGGGTCGATCCATT
>JAWVCV010000073.1:0-9938 GCA_033858115.1 Gaiellaceae bacterium | reverse complement strand
CGAAGCTCGAGAACAGGCGGCTCGTCCATCCGCGGCGATTCTATGGTGCGAGCGCCGCCGTCCCTAGCCGAACTATCCGACCGTGACCGGGATGCGGACCCTGCCCGCGGCGATCTCGTCCTGGATCGCGTTCACCTGCGAGACGAGCTCTGTCGGCACGTCCGGCGCCACCTCCCCGATCCCGACGCCCCCGGAGGCGACGTCGTAGACGGTGTCCCCGCCGCCGCTGAAGCGCCCGTCGCGTGCGGACTGGATCGTCTGGAAGACCGCGACGTCGACCCTCTTGAGCGCGCTCGTGAGCACATGCGGGCCCAGGTACGCCTGGTCGGCGTCGACGCCGATCCCCCGCACGTTCTTCTCCTTGACGGCGGAAAGCGCTCCGAGACCGCACTGGCCGGCGACCTGGAAGACGACATGGGCCCCGCGGGCGATCTGGTCGAGGGCGGCCTCCTTGCACTTGGCCTGGTCGACGAAATCCTGGGAGTACGCGTTCAACGTGACGATGCCGGGGCTCGCAGCCTTGGCTCCTGCCTGGTAGCCGGCGATGTAACGGTCGACGGGCGGGATCCTCTGTCCTCCGACGGAGCCGACCACCTGCTTCGAGCCGGCCTCCTGCTTCGTCACGAGGCCTGCGAGATAGCCGACGAGATAACCCGCTTCCTGTTCCTTGAAGAGCAGGCCCCGGACATTGGCCGGCTTCGACTTCAGCTGCTTCTGGGAGAAGTCGACGATCGCGAAGCTCACCTTCGGGAACTGCTTCGAGACGACGTCGACCGCGTCTGCCATCAGAAAGCCGACGGCGATCACGAGGTCGTAATCCTGCTTGGCGAGGCTCGAGAGGTTCGGCACGTAATCCGCGTTGGCGCGCGAGACGACGACCCGGCCCGCCACGCCCAGCTCGCTCTCCGCCTGCGTGAGCCCCCTGTTGGCGAGGAAGTTGAACGAGCGGTCGTCCAGGCCGCCGATGTCGGTGACGAGCCCGACTCTGAGCGGCCGGCCGGTGGCCTCGGTTGTCGCCACGGTCGAGGCGGCCGTGGCCGTCCTCCCGGGTGAGGCGAGCTCGTCGTTGCCGCAGGCCGGCAGCGCGAGCACGAGCAGCAGGAGCGGGAGCAGACGGCGGACGCTCACTCCTGAAGTGATACCGGAAGGGGCGGGTGCGAGACCCGCCCCTTCCGGCCGATCGTCGCGCGCCCTAGCCGGTGGTTGCCGGCGGGGACTGCGGGATGCCCTTGATCGCTCCGGAGGCGATCTGCTTCCGGATGTTCTCGACCGCCGCCTTCAGCGCCGGGGAGATGCGGGGCGAGATCTTGCCGTAGCCGACGCCGCCGTTCTTCACCGTGAAGACGGCGTTGAAGCCGGTGCGGAACTTCGCGCCGCTGGCCTTCGCAGCCGAGATCGTGGTGAAGACCGCGACGTCGACCTTCTTGACGGCGCTCGTCATCACGTGCGGGCCCAGGTAGCCCTGATCGGCGTCGACGCCGATCCCGAACACGCCCTTCTCCTTCGCCGCCGAGAGGACGCCGAGACCGCACTGGCCGGCGACCTGGAAGACGACGCCCGCGCCGTTGGCGATCTGGTTCAGGGCCTGCTCCTTGCACTTCGCCTGGTCGACGAAATCCTGGGAGTACGAGTGCACGACGTTGACCTTCGCGCTTGCCTTCTTGGCACCCGCGTAGTAGCCGGCGATGAACCGGTCGACCGGCGGGATCTTCAGTCCGCCGACTGCACCCAGCATCGTGTTGCCGCCGACGGGCTTCGCCACGATCTGGCGGGCCGCCAGGTAGCCGACGAGGTAGCCGGCCTCCTGTTCCTTGAACAGAAGCCCGCGGACGTTCGTGGGCTTGCCCTTGAGGTCCTTTGCGACACCGGAGTTGTCGATGATCGCGAACTTCGTCTTCGGGAAGCGCTTCGCCACCGCGGCTGTCGCGTCGGCCATGAGGAAGCCGACTGCGATCACGAGGTTGTAGCCGCCGCGAGCGGCTGTCGAGAGGTTCGGGACGTAGTCGGCGTTCGACTTCGAGATGAACACGCGACCCTCGACGCCGAGCTTCTTCTTCGCGTCGGTGAGGCCCTTGTTCGCCAGGAAGTTGAACGAGCGGTCGTCGAGACCGCCGATGTCGGTCACGAGTGCGACCTTGTAGGTCGACCCGGCCTTCATGTCTGATTTCGCAGCTCCCGTGCCGGCGCCGAGCGCCAGTGTCAGGACCGCAATGAGTGCGGCCGCCACGAGCGGCATAAACGTACGTACTTTCACATACCCTCCTTAGAAGACATCCACCGCCAAGCTTGGACGCTTGATTAGACCCTAAGTTGGACCAAAAGAAAAGTCTTTACGAAGCGGTGGAGACGAAGCGCTCGAGCTCGGCCTCGTCCACGAGCACGCGCCGCGGCTTCGAGCCTTCGTAGCCCGAGATGATCCCGCGTCGCTCGAGCATGTCGATCAGGCGGCCCGCCCGCGTGTAGCCGACCCGCAGCCGCCGCTGGATCAGCGACACCGAGGCGGTCTGCGTCTGGATCACGATCTCGATCGCCTTGTCGAGCAGCGGATCCTCGTCGGGATCGAAGTCCCCGTCGTGCTCGGCGCCGTCCTCGACTGCTCCCTCCGGGACGTGCAGCAGGGTCTCGTCCAGCTCCTGCTCCCGCTGGTGGCGGCACTGCTCGACGACGAGCGCCACCTCCTCCTCGCTCACGTAGGCGCCCTGGACGCGCTGCAGCCGGCTCGTGCCGAGCGGCTTGAAGAGCATGTCGCCCTGGCCGAGCAGGCTTTCCGCCCCGGAGCCGTCGAGGATCACGCGCGAGTCCGTCTGAGAGGAGACGGCGAAGGCGATCCGGCTGGGCACGTTCGCCTTGATCATGCCCGTGATCACGTCGACCGACGGCCGCTGCGTCGCGAGCACGAGGTGGATGCCGACCGCGCGGGACTTCTGAGCCAGGCGGATGATCGCGTCCTCGACGGCTTGCGGGCTGATCATCATCAGGTCGGCGAGCTCGTCGATCACGACCAGGAGATACGGCAGGGGCTCCTCGCCGCGCGCCCGGAAGGCGCGGTTGGCCTCCGGTAGGTTGCGGGCGCGGACGATCGAGAGGCGCTCGTAGCGGCGCTCCATCTCGGCGACGACGTTGGTGAGGACGGCGCTCGCCTCCTTCGGGCTGGAGACGACCGGGGTCAGCAGATGCGGGATCGACTCGTAGTAGTTGAGCTCGATCCGCTTCGGATCGATCAGGATCATCCGCACCTCGTCCGGGGTCGAGCGGAGCAGGATCGAGGTGAGAATCGTGTTGATGCAGCCCGACTTACCGGAGCCGGTCGTGCCTGCGATCAGGATGTGCGGCATCCGGGCGAGGTCGGCCCAGACGGCGTTGCCGGAGATGTCCTTGCCGAGCCAGACGGCGAGCGGGCTCGCGCTCGAGGGCAGATCGTCGTAGACGTCGCCGAGCGTGACGATCTTCGGGCTCAAGTTCGGCACCTCGACGCCGACGGCCTGCTTGCCCGGAATCGGCGCCAGGATGCGGATCTCGGTCGTGGCCAGCGCGTAGGAGAGGTCGTCCTTGAGCGCGGCGACCTTGGAGACCTTCGTGCCCGGGGCGAGCTGGAGCTCGTACCGAGTCACGCGCGGGCCGGCGATCTGACCGACGATCGTCGCCGCGACGCCGAAGTGCGCCAGCGCCTGCACGAGGGTGTCCGCCGTCCGCTGGTCGGCCTTGTTCGTTGTCGACGCAAGCGCGGGCGAGACCGTGAGGACGCTCCGGTCTGGGAGCACGTACGCACCCGCCGCACGCGGCACGTCGAAGAGTGCCGTCTGCTCCTCGGTGGCTTCCTCGTCGAGCAGCAGCGGCGGCGGCTCCGAGAGCCCCTCCGAAATCACATCGGGGTAGTCGTGCACGACGTCCACCGGCGGCTCGTGGGCGAGCGTGCGGTGGTGATCCTGCGCCATCACGCCCGTGGCGGGCTCCGGGCGCTCGAGCGAGCGGCGCGCCGCTCCGTGCGCGCGCCGAACCGCGTGGCCGGAGCGGCGCAGCAGCGCCCCGTAGGAGGCGCCGGAGAGGAGCAGGCCGCCGGCCAGCAGGGCGGTCAGCCCGAGCAGCGCAGAGCCGGTGCCGCCGAGCAGCTTCGCGAGTCCGCCGCCGAGGAGATTGCCGGCGAAGCCGCCGTGACCGGAGCCCAGCGTGACCATCAGCCCGACCGAGGTGATGCCAAGACCCGTGCGGAACGGCCTCACGTCCAGCAGGCTGCTCCGGAAGAGCATCAGGCCGCCGACGACCGTGAATGCGAGCGGCGCCGCGTAGGCGGCCGAGCCGACGGCGTCGCGCAGACCGGCCTCGATCTTCTCGCCGACGACGCCTCCTTCCCAGCCGAGGTAGAGCAGGGACGCGAGGAAGAGGCCGCCGGCGGCGAGGACGAGCCCGATCAGCTCCGGGTGCTGATGGGCCGCCTGGGCGCGGCGTCCCTTCTTCGTCCGCCGCTTCACGCGCGAGGGCGTGCGCGGCCGCAGCGGCCGCTTCTTCTTCCTGGCTGCCATGCGTCGCCGTTCGACGCATCGAAGGTCAGCCCTTCTTCGTGACCCGCAGCGACCAGGCGAGCAGCGCCGCCCCGCCCGCGAGCAGCAGGACCCCGGCGAGGTGGCCGTCGATCAGGGCGACGGCCCCCACTCCGAGCGCGAGCGCGCCGGCGGCGGCGACCGCGACGTACAGGATTCCCGGCGGCATCAGCCGAGCGATGCGATCCGCTCGAGCAGGAGCCCGAGAAACGCATCCGCGTCGATCTCGAGTCCGACGTGCGCGTTCGGTTCCCGCTCGGTGCGGTGCCAGCGGTCGACGACCGTGCGGCCGCGGCACAACTCGGACACGGTCTCGATCTCGACGTTCAGGTGCTGCGTCGTCACGATGCCCGGGCGGAGTGCATGCGCGAGCGCGACGGCGTCGTGGATCGGCGCTCCGTCCCAGCCGTAGGTGCGCTGGTGGTACTGCTTGAAGAACTCGACCAGCTCGGCGACGAAGGCGCCGATCCGGCCGGCGCTGCCGAAGCGCTCGGCCCACGCTGGAGTGAGGAGCGCGCCGTGGGTGACGTCGAGTCCGATCATCGTCACGTCGAGCCCCGAGCCGAAGACGCGCGCGGCCGCTTCCGGGTCGGCCCAGATGTTGAACTCGGCCGCAGGCGTCATGTTGCCCTCGCAGATCGCGCCGCCCATCAGGACGATCCGCGCCGGGCGCAATCCGCGCTCCACGGCGAGCGCGACGTTGGTCAGAGGGCCGACGGGCACGAGCACGGTCTCCGGCGTCACGTGCTCGAGCAGGAAGTCGACCGCGTGCTGCTCGACCGGTTCGGATGCGCGCGCTGGAAGAGTCGGTCCGTCGAGGCCGCTCTCGCCGTGGACGTGCGCGGCCACGTGCAGCTCGCGCTCGAGCGGCCGATCGGCGCCCATGGCGACGGGAACGTCCTCGCGCCCGGCCAGCGCGAGCACCCGCAGCGCGTTGTCGGTGGTCTTCTCGAGCGTCTGGTTGCCGTGGACGGTCGTGACGCCGACGAGCTCGAGCTCCGGGCTCGCAAGGGCGAGCAGCAGCGCGATCGCGTCGTCGTGGCCCGGATCGCAGTCGAGTACGACACGAGTAGTCATGGCGCGAGTATCGCGTCTACCTCTGCCGCGGTGGGCAGAGAAGGCTGCGCGCCGAAGCGCGACGCCGCGAGCGCTCCGGCGGCGCAGGCGCGCTGCAGTGCCTCCTCGCGCTCGCGGCCCTCGAGCAGCGAGACGAGCAGGCAAGCGGTGAAGGCGTCGCCTGCCGCTGTGCCGTCGACGGCATCCACCCGGGGCGGCCGCGCGCGCGCCACCACCTCCCCGTGCTCGAGCAGCATCGCGCCCTCGGCGCCGAGCGTGACGGCGACGAGCCCCTCCCGGCGCTGCAGCACCTCGTGCTCGTAGCGGTTGACGACGGTGAGGTCGGCGCCGACGTCGACGGGCCGGGCCGGCGCGGCGTTGAGGCAGAAGAGGCCTGTCGCCTGCTCCCGCGCGCTCCGGACCGCCTCGTCCGGAACCTCGAGCTGCGTCAGGACGGCGTCTGCTGCGGCGAGCTCGAAGTCCCGCAGCTCGGCGTTGGCGCCCGGCGCCACGGCGATCTGGTTCTCACCCTGCGAGTCGACGAGGATCAGCGCGACCCCGGTCGGCGCATCGGTCCGGTTCCAGGCCACCTCGAGCCCCGGCTGCCGCGGGAGCGCCTCGTCCGCATACGAGTCGTCGCCGACGGCGCAGACGAGCGTCACCTCGGCGCCGAGGCGGGCGCAGGCGACGGCCTGGTTCGCGCCCTTGCCGCCGGGGACTCGACGAAAGACCGCGTCGGTCACGGTCTCTCCCGGTCGCGGCAGCCGCTCCACCCGCGCCACGAGGTCGAGGTTGACGCTGCCGACGACGGTGATCGACGGCGAGCGGCTCATGCGACTTTGTGTTTCAGCAACACAAGCGCCTGCTCCCCACTCGCAACGGCGCGGTCGACGAGAAGCTTGTGTTACAGAGCCACAAAGTCAGGCGGCGAGCGCCCGCAGGTCGTCGACCGTCGAGCCGAGCAGGGTGTCGCGCAGGTCGAAGAGGCCGGCCCAGAGCGAGGAGGCGTCGGGAGAGGCGTCGATTCGAGCGGCGTCGGAGAGGCCCTGCAGCGCCCGTACGAGCACGGCCAGCTCCAGGTACGCGGACGTGACCCGGTCCGGGCTCGCCTGCACGCCGGCACGCAACAGGATCGGTCGCCATTCGACGAGCTCCCCGTCTCCCGGCCCGAGATACCAGGAACGGCCCTCCGCCTGGTCGGCCTCGAGCTCGAGCAGATAGCGGCCGAGCGGGCCTTCGAGCCCGGCAAGCGCCGTCTCGACGCGATCGGCCGCATGACGCAGCGCCGCCTCACGGCCGCCTGCCGTCGCCGGCCGAGCCTCTCCCCTGCCCCAGCGCTCGAGCAAGCGGCAGAACGCGAGCGCCGCCGCCTCGCAGGCTCGCAGCTGGCCGATCAGCCTGCGGGCCGTGAGCTCGCTCGCCGCGTGCTCGACGATCACGTCGGGCCAGTCGCTCAAACCTCGATCACCACTGGGAGGATCATCGGCCGCCGGCGCGTCCTGTCGTAGATCACCTGGCCGACGGCGTCGTGGAGGTGCTCCTGGAGCAGCTTGATCTCGGTGATGTCGTCCGCGGCGAGCTCCTGCAGCACCCGGCTCGCCTCCTCGCGGAGCTCGTCGAGCAGCTCGTCGGAGTCCCCGAAGCCTCGCGCGATCAGCTCCGGCGGGGCGGTCGTGCCGCCGTTCGAGCTCGCGAGCGTCGTGACGATGATCAGCACGCCGTCCTCGGAGAGCCGCCGGCGGTCGCGCAGCGCCACGTCCCTGACATCGCCCACCCCGAGGCCGTCCACGAACGTGAGACCCGCTTCGATCCGGTCGACGATCCGCGGCGGCTTGCCGCGCTCGAGCTCCACCACCGAGCCGTTCTCGGCGATGATGATCGAGTCGGCGGGCACGCCGGACTCGCGCGCGAGCTGGCCGTGCGCCGCGAGCATCCGGTACTCGCCGTGCACCGGCATCACCGCGCGGGGGCGGAGCAGCGAGAGCATCGTTCGCATCTCCTCCGAGCACGCGTGGCCGGAGACGTGGACGGGCGCGATCTCCTGGTGCAGCACCTCGGCACCCGCCTTCGCGAGCCGGTTGATCGAGTCGTGGACCCGCAGCTCGTTTCCGGGGACGGGCTTCGCCGAGATGATGACGGTGTCGCCGCGCTCGACGGAGATCGACGGGTGGTCGTTGTAGGCGATCCGGGTGAGCGCGGACATCGGCTCGCCCTGGCTGCCGGTGCAGAGGATCATCACCTGGCCCGGCGGCAGCTCCATCGCCTCCTGCGGCTTGACGAGCATGTGCTCGGGCACCTCGAGGTAGCCGAGGGAGCGGGCGATGTTGAGGTTCTTGCGCATCGAGCGCCCCACGATCGCGACCTTGCGGCCGACCTGGATCGCGACGTCGATCGCCTGCTGCATCCGATGCACGTTCGAGGCGAACGAGACGACCAGGATGCGGCCCTTGCGCAGTGGGATCAGCGTCCGGAACGCCTCCCCCACGAGCCGCTCGGACCCGGTCATTCCGGGTCGCTCGGCGTTCGTCGAGTCGCCGAGCATGAGGTCGACGCCCTCGTTCCCGAGCTCTGCGAGCCTGCCGACGTCGGTCTTGAGCCCGTCGACGGGCGTGTGGTCGAGCTTCCAGTCGCCCGTGTGCAAGACGCGCCCGGCCTCCGTCTCGAGCACGACCGCGACGCAGTCGGGAATCGAGTGCGCGACGCGGACGAAGTCGAGCGTGAAGGAGCCGACCTGGATCTTCTTTCCGGTCTCCGCCTCCTCGAGCCTCGTCGAGGCGGTCAGGCCGTGCTCGTCCAGCTTCGACTTGATCAGCCCGAGCGTCAGCTTGGTCGCGATCACCTGGTCGCAGTCCACCTCGCGGAGCAGGTACGGCAGGCCGCCGACGTGGTCTTCGTGACCGTGCGTGAGCACGACGGCGTTGACACGGCGTCCTTCCAGGTAGCCGATGTCCGGCAGGACGAGGTCGACGCCGAGGTGCTCGTCGCGCGGGAACGCGAGCCCGGCGTCGACGATCACGAGGTCGTCACCGTGCTCGTAGACGGTCATGTTCTTGCCGACCTCGCCGAGGCCGCCCAGGGGGATGATCCGCAGGCTCATCGCGACTGAGTGTATGCGCGCGTCCTGCATGACCGGCCAAGTCCGGTCTCACCCTTCGTGGGGATGGACGTGCGCCAGATGGTGCCGAAGCTGAGCAGACCCCCCGATCAAAGGGAGAAAGTGCAATGCGGATGGCATGGATCTATCGGTTGAGCCTGCTGGTCGCGCTCCTGCTCGCGGCAGGCGCTGGAAACAAGTGGGGCGGCTAACGCCGCCCTGAACGACCCCGAGACGACATTGACTGCGGTGCGCGGCCAGACGCTCTACTTCCGCGTCACCGTCGGCGTCGGCTTCGGCGTGCTCCTGCTCGCCGCGGTCGAGTCCGCGGCGGCGGCCATCGCCGTGCTCGCGGTCGGAGCGGCTGCGGTGGTGGCGACCGAGGTGATCCAGGTTCCGGGCGACGAACGGTCGCTCGACCCGGTCGACTCGCAGCCGTTCAGCTTCGCCTCGCCTGCCCACCTGGCGCTCGTGATCGTGCTCGGGACGTGGCCCGCTGCGCTGCTTGCGGCCGTGGGCGTCGTCGTCGTCGACTTCCTTCGCGGCGCCTCGCGCCGCGCGATTGCCTTCAACGCCAGCGTGTTCGCGATCGCCACCGCCGGCGGCGGCGCAGCGTTCGCGCTCGCCGGCGGCGAGCCCGGCAAGCTCGCCCTGCCGGAGCACTTTCCCGGCTACCTGGCGCTTTCGCTGGTCTACGTGCTGCTGAACCTGACGCTCGTGAACGCGATGGACGCGCTCGGGACCGGACGCGCACCCCTCGCCGAGCTGAAGAACGTCCTGCGCACCGACTCGTCCTCTCGCTTCGCCGAAGTCGGCCTCGGCTTGATGATCGGCCTCTCGGTGCTCTACGAGCCGTGGGCGCTGGTTGCCTGCGTCCCGCTCGTAGTCGCGGTCTACCGGGCCTACGAGCGCCTCGCACTGCTGCGGCGCGAGACGGCCCACGCGCTCGAGACCTTCGCAAACGTCGTCGACGAGCGAGACCCGCACACGTACTCCCACTCGACCCGGGTCGCCGAGGAGGTCGAGCAGCTCGGCCAGGCGCTCGGCTTGCCTTCTGCGCAGGTGGCGCGGCTCCGCTGGGCAGGGCGGCTCCACGACCTCGGCAAGATCACCGTCGATTCCAGTGTGCTGAACAAGCCCGGCGCCCTCAGCGAGCCGGAGTTCGAGGCGATGCGCCGTCACGCGCGGCTGTCGGCCCGGCTCCTCCGGAAGTTCCGGCTCGCCGCCGCCGAGGCGCGGGCGGTCGAGTA
>JAWVCV010000072.1:0-3183 GCA_033858115.1 Gaiellaceae bacterium | reverse complement strand
ACGCTCCTGCTCAACCCGGTCGCGCTGCTGCTCGTGGGCGGGCTCCTGAACGGGCCCTGGCGAGACCCGGTGACCCGCTTCCCGGAGTCGCCGCGCATCGCGGCCGAAGCCGAGCTGCCGCAGCTCGTCGACCGCTCCCGTCTCCACCTGGGCTTCCTGCTCGCGCTGGCCGTCCTGGCGATCGCCTGGTTCGTCGTCGAGAAGACTCCGACGGGCTTGCGCCTGCGGGCGCTCGGCCTCAGTCCGCACGCGGCTCGCTTTGCGGGCGTGCGCGTCGAGCGGACGCTGCTCGGCACCGCCGTCGCGAGCGGGGCGATCGCCGGGATCGCCGGCATGAGCGAGGTGGCAGGGATTCAGTTCCGACTGACGGAGGGTCTGTCGCCCGGGTACGGCTACACGGGCATCGTCGTCGCCACCCTCGGGGGGCTGTCGCTCGTCGGCGTCGCCGCGGCCGGATTCCTGCTCGGGCTCGTCAACGTGGGATCCGGCTCGGCGAGCCGCGCCCTCGACGTGCCGTCGCAGCTCGGCAACGTGATCATCGCCGTGCTCCTACTCGTGACCGTCGCGCTCCTGGTCTTCGGCCGCTACCGAATCGCACGGGGAGCCTCGCCGTGAGCTTCGTGCTGGACATCGTCGCGGCGACGTTCCGCACCGCGACGCCCCTCGTCTACGCGTCGGTCGGCGACACGATCGTCCAGCGGGCGGCGATGCTCAACCTCGGGATCGAGGGGATGATGTTCGCCGGCGCCTTCGCCGGGTTCGCCGCCGCCTACGCGAGCGGCTCGCTGCTCGTCGGCCTGCTCGCGGCCGTCCTCGTCGGGGTCGTCGCGGCCGCCGTGCTCGGCTTCCTGACGATCACGCTCGGGACGAGCCAGCACGTCGCCGGCATCGGCCTGACGCTCCTCCTGATCTCGCTCTGCGAGTTCTCCAACCGGCTGATCTTCGGCCGCCGCGAGACGCTGCCGAAGATCGAGACCTTCGACGTCTGGTCGCCGCTGCCCGGCCGAGTGTTCTCCCAGTACGGGCTGACCTACGTGGCATTTCTCCTGCTCGCACCCGCCGCCTGGTGGCTGTTGATGCGGACGAGCTTTGGACTGCGCGTCCGAGCGGTCGGCGAGAACCCCGAGGCGGCGGACGCAGCCGGTGTGAACGTGTTCCGCACGCGCTACCTCGCGCTGATGCTCGGCGGCGCACTCGCGGCACTCGGCGGCGCCTTCATGACGCTGGCGCTCCTCGGCAGCTTCACCCTCGACATCATCGCGGGGCGCGGCTGGGTCGCCCTCGCCCTTGTCATCTTCGGACGGTGGCGCATCGAAGGAGCCGTGCTCGGGGCACTCGTGTTCGCCGCCGTCTACTCCCTCCAGCTCCGCCTGCGGATCCTGCCCGGCTGGGACGCCGTGCCCTACGAGCTGCTGCTGGCGCTTCCCTACATCGTGGTGATCGTCGCGCTGGCTGCGTCCGGACGGAACGTGGCCTACCCGGGCGCGTACCTGAAGCCGTATCGTCGTACGTGATGGACGACGCCCGCTTCCTCGACGCTGCGATCGAGCAGGCGCGCCTCGGGCGCAGCGAGGGCGGCGTGCCGATCGGCGCGGCGCTCGTCGTCGACGGCAGGGTGCTCGGGGCCGGCCGCAACCGCCGGGTCCAGGACGGCAGCGCCATCCGGCACGGCGAGACCGATGCGCTCGAGAACGCCGGCCGCCTGCACGCCTCGGTCTACGCGCGGGCGACGATGTACACGACCCTTTCGCCCTGCCACATGTGCACCGGCGCGATCCTCCTGTACGGGATTCCGCGCGTGGTCATCGGCGAGAACCGCACGTTCCTGGGCGCGGAAGACCTGCTTCGCGCCCACGGCGTCGAGGTCGTGAACCTCGAGTCCGAGGAGTGCATGCGCCTGATGGAGGACTTCATCGCCGAGCACCCGGAGGTCTGGTTCGAGGACATCGGGGAGGAGAGCTAGCGCTCAGCGCTCGGACTTAGTTGCTGTCAGCAACTAAGTCCACGGAGAGCAGCGACCACATCGTCACGTCTCGGCGCACTCCCCGCTGCTCGAGCCACGAGCGCAGGACGCCCTCGCGGCTGAAGCCGCACTTCTCGGCGACGCGCTCCGACGAGGTGTTCCCCGGAAAGGTGCTCAACTGGAGCCGAGGCAGGCCGAGCTCGTCGAACCCCCAGGCGCACAGGAGCGCGACGCCGCGCGGCACGTAGCCCTGGCCTCGGAACGCCGGCGCCGCCCAGTAGCCGAGCTCGCCGATCCGCCCGTGCACCCACATCGTGATCGCCGCAGCGACCTCGCCGCTCTCGCGGTCGACGACCGCGAACGGAGCCGCCCCTTCCGACCAGGCGTTCTCGCACCGCTGCAGCCAGGCTCGAGCGTCTTCCTCGGAGTACGGCGACGGCACCGTCGTCCAGCGGGCGGTCTCGGGGTCTGTGCAGGCGGCGACGATCGCCGGGATGTCGGAGTGCTCCCAGGGGCGCAACCGCACGAGCTCGTCCTCGAGCGGAGGATCCGGCGGTCGGAGCTCCATCGTGCGTCAATACTACGCCGGAGAAACACGAGGAGGGCCGCTCTCGCGGCCCTCCTGAAGTAATTCGGCGGCGTCCTACTCTCCCGGGGGCTTGCGCCCCGAGTACCATCGGCGCTATCGGGCTTAACTTCTCTGTTCGGAATGGGAAGAGGTGTCGCCCCGACGCTATGACCGCCGAAATTGTCGAAGTGCGCGCCGTTCGGCGCACCTTCAAAACTCCATAGCGAAACACAAGTGTTCTAAATCAAGACCTCGGGCAATTAGTACCGGTCAGCTGAACGCATTGCTGCGCTTGCACCGCCGGCCTATCAACGTGGTCGTCTTCCACGGCCCTTACTCCCTCGAAGGGGATGGGAAGTCTCATCTCGAGGTGGGCTTCCCGCTTAGATGCTTTCAGCGGTTATCCCATCCAGACGTGGCTAATCAGCAGTGCCCTTGGCAGGACAACTGATACACCAGAGGTCTGTTCGTCTCGGTCCTCTCGTACTAGAGACGACTCCTCTCAAACTTCCAGCGCCCATGGTGGATAGGGACCGAACTGTCTCACGACGTTCTGAACCCAGCTCGCGTACCGCTTTAATGGGCGAACAGCCCAACCCTTGGGACCTGCTTCAGCCCCAGGATGCGACGAGCCGACATCGAGGTGCCAAAC
>JAWVCV010000071.1:0-3620 GCA_033858115.1 Gaiellaceae bacterium | reverse complement strand
ACCGACGCCGAGGCCGGCGCCAAGGAGTTCCCGTCCTCGCGCAGTCGTTCGTACAACTACTTCGAGCCGCGCAAGCGCCGGGCGACGGTGTACGAGGACGTGACGATCGACGTCCAGCCCGACCAGGCCCGGCACCTCACGCAGGGCTGGATCTACGCGTTCGCCGACGGCTCGCGCGGCTACCCGGAGGAGTGGACGGCGCTCAAGTCGTCGAACTGGCACGAGTTCCTCGATCCGAACGAGGAATGGGAGCAGACGATCTACCGCAACAACGCGAACGTCGTCCGCCAGATCAGCGGCAACCTCGCCAACGCCAAGGCCGCCCGCGCGTTCGACGGCTGGAACCGCAGCTGGATCGGCGTCGTGCAGAACCACGTCAGCGCCTGGGCGCACGTGGAGCACGGGCTCGGCATGCACGTCTACACGCCGGCCCAGCGCGACGCCCCGACGAACATGATCAACAACGCGCTGGCCGTCGGCGCGGTGCACAAGCTGCGCTTCGCGCAGGACATCATCCTCTACAACCTCGAGCTGAGCGAGCAGATCGACGGCTTCGACGGCGCGGCCCACATGAAGGCCTGGCAGGACGACGCCGTCTGGCAGGGCGTCCGCGAGAACGTCGAGCAGCTCACCGCCACCCGCGACTGGGCCGAGGCCTTCTTCGCCACCGCCGTCGTCTTCGAGCCCCTCGTGGGCGAGCTGTTCCGCAGCGAGTTCGTGATGCAGGTCGCCGCGCTGCAGGGCGACTTCGTCACGCCCACGCTCATGGGCGCCGGCGAGTCGGACACCGCGCGCGAGCAGCGCGGGGCGCGGGCCCTGTTCGGGATGCTCGCCGAGGACGAGGAGCACGGCGAGGCCAACCGACAGACGATGCAGGGCTGGCTGGACGAGTGGACGCCCCGCAGCGTCGCGGCGGCCCGTCAGATGCAGCCGATCTGGTCGCAGATCTCCGAGAAGGCCGTGCGCTTCGAGGACTCGCTGGAGCACGCGCACGGGCGCTTCGACGAGCTGACGTCCGCCCTCCAACTCTCGACCCCCAAGGAGGTCGCGCGATGAGCGCCGCCGAGGACCGCTTCAAGTCCGACCCGACGTCGTCGAACCGGGCGGGCGTGACGCTCATGAACAACCAGGTCGGCTCGGTCGTCGCCCACCTGATGGCCGACAACCACGGCGTCGAGGTCACCGAGCTGCCCTCGATGATCCGCGTCGACGGCGTCGACAAGATCGACTTCGACTTCGAGGAGATCGCCGAGGCGCTCGGCTGGCCCGACTTCGGCCAGGACGACTTCGAGGAGATCATGTCGACCCACTACGGCCGCATGGTCGTCCTCGACGACCGGGTGCTCCTGTTCGCCAACCCCGAGGACGCGGCCGAGTACATCGGCTTCGACCTCGAGATCGTGAAGTAGGGGAGGGGACATGTACGAGAAGGACGGGGAGCAGTTCTTCGTCGTCGACGGTCACACCCACTTCTGGGATGCCCGGCCGGAGAACCGCAACAAGTGGGGCGAGGGGTTCATCGCCTGCTTCTACGACTACCACCGCAACCTCAGCCCGCCGGAGTACGTCTGGCCGAAGGAGAAGTACGACCGCTACACCGAGGAGGACATGGTCCACGACCTCTTCGAGATCGGCTACGACGACATCGCGATCATGCAGCCGACGTACCTGACGGACTTCTTCCCGAACGGCTTCAACACGACCGAGCAGGACGCCGAGGTCGCGGCCAAGTACCCGGGCCGGTTCATCGTCAACGGGGCGTTCGACCCCCGCGACGGCGAGCGGGGCCTGGACGAGCTGCGCCGCCTCAAGGACACCTACGCGATCCAGGGCGTGAAGCTCTACACCGCCGAGTGGAAGGGCGACTCGCGCGGCTGGAAGCTCTCGGACCCCGAGGCCCGGCCGTACTTCGAGCTCTGCGAGGAGCTCGGGATCAAGAACATCCACGTCCACAAGGGCCCGACGATCTGGCCCCTGAACCGCGACGCCTTCGACGTCCACGACGTCGACCACGCGGCGACGGAGTTCCCGAACCTGAACTTCATCGTCGAGCACTGCGGCCTGCCGCGGCTCGAGGACTTCTGCTGGATCGGCACGCAGGAGCCCAACGTGTACGCCGGGCTGGCGGTCGTGATGCCGTTCATCCACTCCCGGCCGAAGTACTTCGGCCAGGTCGTGGGCGAGCTGCTGTACTGGCTCGGCGAGGACCGGATCCTGTTCGGGAGCGACTACGCGATCTGGCAGCCGAAGTGGCTGATCGAGAAGTTCGTCGACTTCCAGATCCCCGAGGACTACCAGAGCGAGCTCGGGGAGATCTCGGTCGAGCAGAAGAAGAAGATCCTCGGGCTCAACGCCGCCAAGCTGTACGACATCGAGGTCCCCGCCGGGATGGAGATCCCCGCCGAGCGCGAGCAGGTCGCCATCGGCTCGGAGCCCGTGGCCCCGGCATGACGACGACCGTCCCGGACGTCCTGGACGCCCTGACGGGCGTCCGGGACCCCGAGCTCGACCAGAACCTGGTCGAGCTCGGGTTCGTGACCGACGTCCAGGTGGACGGCCCGGTCGTCGCCGTGCGGCTGCGCCTGCCCACGTACTTCTGCGCGCCGAACTTCGCGTTCCTGATGGTCGCCGACGCGCGCCGCGCGGTCGAGGGCCTCGCGGGCGTGGACGTCGCGCGGATCGCGCTCGAGGACCACTTCACCGCCGGCGAGATCAACGAGGCCGTCGGCCGCGACGCGACGTTCACCGAGGCCTTCCCGGGCGAGGCCCGGGGCGAGCTCGACGACCTGCGCGCGCTGTTCCGGCGCAAGGCGCTGACCGCCCGCCAGGGTCGCCTGTGCGACGGCCTGCTCGCCGCCGGGCGCAGCGAGGAGGACCTGATCGCGATGCGCCTCGACGGCCTGCCCGCCGGCCCCGACGCCGACCGCTGCCGCGAGCTGCGCCACGAGCTCGGCTACGCCGCGGGCCCGGGCGCCCCCGCCTTCGTGCTGGCCGACGGCGCGCCGCTCACCGCGGGCGAGTTCGCGCGCTTCCTGCGCTTCGCGCGGCTCGTCGCGCGGTCGCTCGACGGCAACGCGCACCTGTGCCGCGGGCTGCTGAAGACACGCTATGACCTGACCGACCATGAGGAGGTGGCGGCATGAGGGCGGCCCGCCTGCACGAGTACCACCAGCCGCTGCAGCTCGACGAGGTCGATGAGCCCACGGCGACCGGCCCGCTCGACGTCGTCGTGCGGATCGGCGCGGCGGGGCTGTGCCGCACCGACCTGCACATCCAGGAGGGGCAGTGGGCGGAGAAGACCCGGGTCAAGCTGCCCTACACGCCGGGTCATGAGAACGCGGGCTGGGTGCATGAGGTGGGCTCGGCGGTGACGAACGTCGAGGTGGGCGACACGGTGATCGTGCACCCGTTCATCACCTGCGGGCTGTGCCGCGCGTGCCGCGCCGGGGACGACATGCATTGCGTCAACGGCTCGTTTCCGGGGCTCGACCGCGACGGCGGCTTCGCCGAGTACCTGCTCACGAGCGCGCGCTCGGTGGTCAAGCTCGACGCGTCGCTGCATCCGGCGGACATCGCCGCGCTCGCCGACGCGGGGCTGACGGCGATCCACGCGGTGAAGA
>JAWVCV010000070.1:0-3119 GCA_033858115.1 Gaiellaceae bacterium | reverse complement strand
CCGGTCGACCGGCAAGGTCGTCCTTGTTCCCTGAGACCGCGGTCGTCACGGGCGCCGCGGGCGGGATCGGCGGCGCGCTCGTGGCGGCGCTGGAGGCCGAGGGCGCCGCGGTGCGCGGCCTCGACCTCGTCGACGGCTTCGACGTCTCCGATCCACAGGCGTGGCTCGACGTGGAGGCGGCCGACCTCGTCTGCCTGAACGCGGGCGTGCTGGCGAAGGGAGATGGGACGATCGACGACTACCGGCGCATCCTCGGCGTCAACATCGACGGGGTCGTCTTCGGCGTCCAGGCGTTGGCGCCGCGGATGCGGAGCGGCAGCGTCTTCGTCGTGACGGCGTCGCTCGCCGGGCTGATCCCGATGGAGTCCGATCCGCTCTACGTGCTGACCAAGCACGCGGTCGTCGGGTATGCGCGCTCGCTGGCGCCGCTGCTCGCGCCGCGGGGGATCCGGATCAACCTGGTCTGCCCGGGGATCGTGCGGACGCCGATGACGGAGGAGGCGCAAGCGGAGCTGGACGCGGCCGGCTTCCCGCTGATGGAGCCGGAGCAAGTCGCGGCAGCCGTCCTCCACGCCGCGCGGAGCGAGGAAACGGGCCAGGCATGGGTCTGCCAGCCGGGCCGCGAGCCGACGCTCTTCCGCTTCCCGAACGTTCCAGGCCCCCGCGTCGAGGGCGCGGAAGGGATGGTGCCGCAGCTGTGAAGCTCGGCATGCAGCTCGGCTACGACGATCCCATCGGCTCGGTGGCGCTCGCGCAGGAGGCGGACCGGCTCGGCTTCCACTCCGTGTGGACCTCCGAAGCATGGGGTGCGGACGCGGTCACGGTCGCGAGCTGGATCGCAGCGACGACGGAGCGGATCGGGATCGGAACGGCGATCATGCAGATGCCGGCGCGAACGCCTGCGACCACCGTGATGACGGTCGCCACGCTCGACCAGCTGTCGGGCGGCCGCGTCCTGCTGGGGCTCGGCACGTCGGGGCCGCAGGTGGTCGAGGGCTGGCACGGCGTCCCCTGGGGGAAGCCACTCGGCCGCACGCGCGAGTACGTCGAGATCGTCCGGGCGGGGCTCCGCCGGGAGACGCTGGAGCACCATGGCCCCCACTACGACATCCCGTATTCGCGGGAGGACGCGACGGGCCTCGGCAAGCCGCTGAAGCTGCTCCTGAAGCCGCTCCGGCGCGACGTGCCGGTCTTCCTCGCGGCGCTCGGCCCGAAGAACGTCGCGCTCGCGGTCGAGATCGCGGACGGCTGGCTGCCGATCTTCTTCTCTCCCTATCGTTTCCGCGAGATCCACGGCCCCTCGCTCACGAACGCACCGGAGGACTTCCAGATCGCGCCGCTCTGCCCGGTCCTCGTCGACGACGACGTCCAGATGTGCCGCGACATGCTGAAGCCGACGCTCGCGCTTTACATCGGCGGCATGGGCGCGCGCGGGAAGAACTTCTACAACTCGCTCACGCAGCGCTACGGCTTCGAGGAGGCGGCAGCCAAGATCCAGGACCTCTACCTCTCGGGGATGAAAGGGGAGGCGGCGCTGGCCGTGCCCGACGAGCTCGTCGACGAGATCGCGCTGGTCGGCCCGAAGGAGCGGATCGCGGAGCGGCTGGAGGCGTGGCGGGAAGCAGGCGTGTCGTCGCTGCTGATCCAGACGCGCCAGAAGGAAGCGCTCCACGTGATGGCGGAGCTGCTCCTGTGAGCCGAGCTCTTCAGGAGGCGTTCGCGGCTGTGCTCGGCGCCCCGGTCGAGCGGGCCGTTCTCCTTGCGGGAGGAGCGTCGAAGGAGGCCTGGGCGGTCGACTCCGGGGGCCGCGAGCTGCTGATCCGGCGGGCCGCCGGCGGCGTCATCCACCAGGCGACGCTGACGCTTGAGCAGGAGTTCGAGGTGCTGCGAGCGGCGCACGCGGCCGGAGTGAAGGTGCCGGAGCCGATCGCCTACTTCGGCGAGATCGAGGGACGCGAGGCGTTCGCGATGGAGCGGGTCGGCGGCGAGACGATCGGCCGCCGGATCGTCCGCAACCCGCCGCCGGGCATCGAGACGCAGCTGGCGGAGGAGCTGGCGAAGATCCACGCGATCCCGCCCGAGCGCCTGCCGTTCCTCGAGCCCGGCGACCAGGTCGCCCGCTTCTATGAGGAGCTCGACTCGGTGGGCGAGCCGCACCCCGCGATCGAGCTCGGCCTGCAGTGGGTGAAGGACCGCCTCCCCGCTCACCGCGAGCCGGTCGTCGTCCACGGCGACTGGCGCATCGGCAACATCGCCGTCGACGAGAACGGCATCGTCGCCGTGCTCGACTGGGAGTTCACGCATCTCGCCGACCCGGTCGAGGACCTCGCGTGGCCGCTGATGCGCGCCTGGCGCTTCGGCGCCGACCACCGCCACCTCGGCGGCGTCGGCGAGCTGGAGCCGTATCTCGAGCGGTATGCCGAGCTGACGGGCCGCGAGGTGACCCGCGAAGAGCTGCTCGTCTGGGAGATCTTCAGCAACGTCAAGTGGGCCATCGGCTGCCTCACCCAGTCGCGCCGTCACTTCGGCGGCCTCGAGCGCTCCGTCGAGCTCGCCGTGCTCGGGCGGCTCGCCGCCGAGATGGAGTACGAGCTGCTGGATCTGATCGAACATGCATGACCGTCCGAGCCCACAGGAGCTCGCCGAAGCGGTACGCGAGTTCCTCCAGGAGGAGATCCTCCCGGTTCTCGACGACCACCGGCTGAAGTTCCGGACGCTCGTCGCCATCAACGGCCTCGGCATCGCGGAACGTGAGCTCGCGGCGACGACGCCGGCCCGCCAGGAGGACTGGGAGCTCGCCCGCCGGATCCGGGCGGGCGACATTCCCGAGAACGCGGTCGCCCTTGTGAAGGAGCAGGTGGCGGAGAAGCTGCGCATCTCCAATCCACGCCACCTCGCCAAGTACGACGAGTGAGACGGCGTCTGATCCTGATGCGGCACGGTGACGTGTCCTACGTGGACGAGGCGGGCGCGCCGGTGCAGCCGGAGGACGTGCCGCTGACGCCGCGCGGACGTGAGCAGGCCGCGGCCGCCCGCGACGCGCTCGCGGGCGTCGACTTCGACCTCGTCGTCGCGAGCGACCTGCCGCGCACGCTCGAGACGGCCGAGATCGTCACGCC
>JAWVCV010000069.1:0-2573 GCA_033858115.1 Gaiellaceae bacterium | reverse complement strand
TGAGGGTCTCGTTCCAGGGGCGCCCGGGCGGACGGTCGCCCTCCCAGTGGAACGACTCGTCGATCACGATCGACTTCGGGATCGCCTCCGCGTCGTCCTCGTCGTCCCGATCGAGGTCGGCGTCCTCGCCCCCGGGGACGTAGGGCAGCGCGTTCCCCCGGTTCCAGAGGATCGGCCCCTCGATCGACTTCCCGTACGGGTCGATCAGCAGCTTCTGCGGGTTGAAGCGGTGACCGTCCTCGGGCGCCCAGGGACCGTGGACGCGGTAGCCGTAGCGCTGCCCGGGCCCGACCCCGGGGAGGTAGCCGTGCCAGTTGAAGGCCGTTCGCTCCACGAGCTCAAAGCGCGACTCGCGGTCGTTCTCGTCGAAGAGGCAGAGCTCGACCTTCTCCGCGTGCTCGGAGAAGAGGGAGAAGTTCGTGCCTTCGCCGTCCCACCACGGGCCGAGCGGGAAGGGTCGCCCGGGCCAGACCCTCACGCGGCCAGCTCCACGGTGTCGTGCATGAAGTCGGCGCGGAGGGTTGCGTGGCCACGGCGAAGCTCGAGCGTCCTCGCCTCCTCGTCGAATGCGACCTCCAGCTCGCGCGGCAGCTCGCGGCGGAGCCGGAGCAGGTCTCGGTAGAGCCGCTCGGGCTCTCCCGGGGAGAGCTTCGATTGCTCGAACGTGCCCGCGTCCTGCGGATCCGGGACCTCGCCCGAGAAGCCGGCGAAGTGCTCGAACTCGCGCCGCCTGCCCTCCCGCGTCGCGTCGGCGATGAACGGGTCGATGTGATCGGTGAAGAACTGGAACGGGGCGCGCTCCCCGTACTCCTCGCCCTGGAAGAGCAGCGGCGTGAACGGGCTGAAGAGCACGACGGCGGAGGCGACGCGCCGCTTCTCGGGCGGCAGCCGGTCGCCGATCGCGCGGTTGCCGACCTGGTCGTGGTTCTGTGCGGCGACGACGATGCGGGCGCCGTCGGGCCGGCGGAGCTCCGCGGCAATGCTCGCCAGCGAGCCGTCGAACTCCGCGTAGTAGCCCTCCTGCTCGCCGGTGAGGGCGACGTGCAGCGCGTGGTGGAGGTTGTCGAGCCACATCGCGTCGTGACCCCACTCGCGCAACGGACGAAAGTCCGGCGGGCCCATCTCGCTGATCACGAGCGCGTGCGGGGCCGCAGCACGGACGCGCTCCGCGAGCTCGGCGAGCACGTGCCGGTCCGAATCGTCCTGGACGGCGTGGACCGCGTCGAGACGAAGGCCGTCGATCCGGTAGTCGCGCACCCAGAGCTCCGCGTTCTGGATCGCCCACTCGCGAACGCCCGGCTGCGAGTAGTCGATCGCCTGGCCCCACGGGGTCTCGCCGAAGCGGTCGGTGAAGTAGGGCCCGAACGCTCGCAACGCTTCGTTGCCGGGGCCGACGTGGTTGTAGACGACGTCCAGCACGACGGCAAGCCCCGCGCGATGCGCCGCGTCGACGAGCCGCGCGAGCGCCTCTGGGCCGCCGTAGGCCGCGTGGGGCGCGGAGGTGTAGAGCCCGTCGTAGCCCCACCCTCGGGTTCCCGGAAAGGTCGCGACCGGCATCAGCTCGATCGCCGTCACGCCGAGCTCGCGCAGCCCCGCGAGCCGCGGAATCACCCCGTCGAACGTTCCCTCGGGCGAGAAGGTGCCGACATGAAGCTCGTAGAGCACAAGCTCCTCCAGCGTCAAATCGGGGCCGGGGGCGATCTCGAGCGCCTGGGTGTCCAGGAGCCGCGAGGGACCGCGGACACCTTCGGGCTGCCACCGCGAGCACGGGTCGGGCCAGGCATCTTCGCCGTCGACGACGAAGAGATAATCCTCGCCGGCCGCAGCGGCCACCTCGCCGGACCAGACGCCGTCTTCTTCCTCGGCGAGCTCGTGGTCGCCGCTCTGCAGGCGCACCGAGACCGACCGCGCCGCCGGGGCCCAGACACGCAGCTCGGCACGCCCCGGCCCGACCGGTACCGCCCCCAGAGGCATCGTCGTCGTGAGTGACACGGCGCGACGGTACCCGACGAGGGCCGAAACTATCCGGCTGCCTCGGCCTTGCGCAGTCCGCGCAGCGACCAGGCGGTGAAGAGCGCGACGAGCCCGACTGCGGTCAGGAACGCGGACGCGACGTGCACCTCGTCGCCGGCAAGCATGCTCCGGACCGCCTCGAGGACGTAGGTGAGCGGATTCAGCGTCGCCACCGCCTCGATCCAGCCCGTCAGCAGGTTGAGCGGCACGTAGACGGGCGCGAAGAACAGGGCCAGGAAGACGGGCATCTGCATCACGGGCCCGGCCTGCATCGTCCGGAAGCGCATGGCGACGCCGCAGGCCCAGAGCAGCCCGGCGATGTTGACCAGAAGCGCGAGCGCATACATGCCGAAGATGTCGACCGGCCCGCCGAAGACGTTCATGCCGACGAAGAGCGCGACGACGGTCAGCACCGTCACGGTCACCGCCCAGCGGCCGAGCGCCGCCAGCGCATAGCCGAGCACGATCCCGGTCCGGTTCGGCGCTGCGAGCAGCAGCCTCCGCGCGAAGCCCGACTCGAAGTCGCGGGCGATCCCGAAGCCGGTGAAGACGCCGCCGAA
>JAWVCV010000068.1:0-13779 GCA_033858115.1 Gaiellaceae bacterium | reverse complement strand
GATCCGATCGCGGAGAGGGTGGCGCGGAACGACGCCGCCTTCCGCGATTCGAACGAAAAGATCGTCGGGCTCGCGCAGTCGTTCCGGGGTGATCTCGAAGCGCCGCTGCCGGTTCTCTGCGAGTGCGCCGATATCTCGTGCACCGAGGTCGTGCAGCTGACCTTGCGGGAGTACGAGAGCGTCCGGCAGGTCCCGACCTGGTTCATCAACGCCCCTGGCCACCACCGCAACGGCCGTGGCTGGGTATCCGTCGTCGCGACTTGCGAGGGCTACGAGGTTGTCGAGAAGGTCGGCGATGCCGCCGAGATCGCGATCGAGCTCGACCCTCGAGGTGACGCTGATGAGTGAGCGCCAGCGTCGGATCGGCGAGAACGAGGCGGTGTTCCGGGCTCTGAACGAGGAGGTGCGGGGGCTTACGAAGACGTTCACGCTCGACACGGAGACCATCAGGGTCATCTGCGAGTGCGGCACGAGGAGCTGCACGGAGCAGTTCCCGATCCGGGTCCACGTCTACGCACGCATCAGGCAGGATCCGACGCTCTTCGCCGTCAAGCCCGGCCACGACTTCCCCGAGACGGAACGGGTCGTCCAGAAGCACGATGCGTTCTGGATCGTCCAGAAGAACCCTGGCCTGCCCGCAGACATCGCCCGGGCCACTGAAGTGGGCGGTGACGGGATCGAACCGCCGACCCCCTGCGTGTAAAGCAGGTGCTCTACCAGCTGAGCTAACCGCCCTTGCAGTGCCCCCAACGGGATTCGAACCCGTGTAGCCACCTTGAAAGGGTGGTGACCTGGACCGCTAGTCGATGGGGGCGGTCCGAACGGAGGATAGCGGCGCCGTGGGCGGGCGCTAGCTGCGGCCGCAGCTGACGAGGATCGCCTGCACGAGCTCGTCGAAGGGCTGGGACTTCAGCACGAAGGAGTCGGCGCCCGAGTCGAGCGCAGCCGTGCGCGACAGTCCGTCGGTGTGGCCGCTGAGCGCGATCACGTGTGGCGGCGGGTCGAGCGCGCGCAGGCGGCGCGTCGCGGCAGGTCCGTCGAGCACCGGCATCGACATGTCCATCAGGACGACCTCCGCGGCGGCGCTCTGCGCGAGCTTCACGGCCTCCCGTCCGGTCGCCGCGGTGCCGACGACGTGAAAGCGCCCGTCCTGCTCGAGCACGGTCGTCAACGCGTGCGTGAAGAGCTGGTGGTCGTCCACCACGAGCACCCGGATTGGCAGTCCCCCCTCCATGGGAAGGGGGGACTATGCCATCCCTCAGTGCGAGGCGACCCCGTTGCCGTCGAACTGCGCCTCTTCCGTCGAGCCCCTGAGCGCCAGCGTCGAGCTCTGCCCGCCCGAGACCGCCTGCGCGATCTCGTCGAACCAGCCGGCGCCGACCTCGCGCTGGTGCTTGGTCGCCGTGTAGCCGGCGGGCTCGAGCGCGAACTCACGCTCCTGCAGCCGCACGTAGGCGGGCATCCCCTCGGTTGCATAGCCGCGCGCCAGCTCGAACATCGACTCGTTGAGCGCGTGGAAGCCGGCCAGCGTGATGAACTGGAACTTGTAGCCCATCTCCCCGAGCTCCTGCTGGAACCGGGCGATGGTCTCGTCGTCGAGATGCCGCCGCCAGTTGAACGAGGGCGAGCAGTTGTACGCCAGCAGCTTGCCCGGGAACTCCTCGTGCATCGCGTCTGCAAACTCGCGTGCGATGCCGAGGTCCGGCGTCGAGGTCTCCATCCAGACGAGGTCGGCGTACGGGGCGTAGGCAAGGCCGCGCGCGATCGCGGCCTCGACGCCGTCGCGGACGCGGAAGAAGCCCTCCGGAGTCCGCTCGCCGGTGATGAAGCCGGCATCGCGGTCGTCCGCGTCGCTCGTGATCAGTGTCGCGGAGTCCGCATCGGTGCGGGCCACGAGCAGCGTCGGCACGCCGAGGACGTCCGCCGCCAGCCGGGCCGCCAGCAGCGTCCGGATGAACTGGCTCGTCGGCACGAGCACCTTGCCGCCGAGGTGTCCGCACTTCTTCTCCGAGGAGAGCTGGTCCTCGAAATGCACCCCTGCGGCGCCCGCCTCGATCATCGCCTTCATCAGCTCGAACGCGTTCAGCGGCCCGCCGAAGCCGGCCTCCGCGTCGGCGACGATCGGCAGCAGGTAGTCGATGCCGTCAGTGCCCTCCGCCCATTCGATGCGATCCGCCCGCATGAGCGCGTTGTTCAGCCGCTTCACCATCGCGGGGACGCTGTTGACCGGATAGAGGCTCTGATCCGGGTAGACGTCGCCGGCGAGGTTGCCGTCGGCCGCGACCTGCCAGCCGGAGAGGTAGATCGCCTTCAAGCCCGCCTTCGCCATCTGCACGGCCTGGCCGCCGCTGAGGGCGCCGAGCGCGGCGATGTGCTCCTGCTCGCCGAGCAGCCGCCACAGCTTCTCGGCGCCGTGGCGGGCGAGTGAATGCTCGATCGGAAGCGAGCCGCGCAGCCGGACCACGTCCTCGGGCGCGTAGTCCCGTTCGATCCCGCTCCAGCGGGAGCCTTCCGCCCACTCGAGCTCGAGCGCGTCGTTCGCCGCGGTTCGCTCAGGACGGGTGCCGTTACCGTTGCTCGCGCTCATTGGTGCTCCTTCGGATCCGAAATTGATGTTTTCGGATCCTAGATCGGCGATCCAGCGCTTGTCAAACCGTATTTAGGCGATTATTGGATCCCAAGCTGCTGCGCAAGGATCCGTTCCAGCAGTGCACCGGAGGAGAGCACATGCTCCCGAGCCAGCGCACGCGCACCGCTGGGGCTGCCCGCCGCCAGCGCGTCGAGCAGCGCTCGGTGCTGCCGCTCGTTCGCCCCGTAGAGCTCGTCCAGCTCGCCCGCGTCCGAAGGCGCCCACACGGCCGAACCGGAATAGCGGGCGCCCTTGGCGATCCGCTCGACCGTCGGCAGAGCGGCGACGCGGTAGATCACGTCGTGAAAGGCGTGGTTGGCGCGGACCCATTCGGTGACGAGATCGGCGCGCCGGTCGCCTGCGAGGCGTCCGCCGCGACGCAACTCGTCGGTGAGGCCGGCGAAATGCTCCTCGATCGCCTCCAGCTCGTCGAGGTCTGCCTGCGTGATCCGCGCCGCCGCGATCTCGGTCGCCAGGCTCTCCAGCTCTGCCCGGATGAGGAAGGCCTCGCGCAGCTCGTCGCGAGTCAGCGTGCGGACGCGAACACCGCGGTTGGGCTCGAACGAGACGAGGCCCAGGGCGGCCAGGCGGCGAAGCGCCTCCCGGATCGGCGTGCGGCTGACGCCATACCGCGCCGACAGCTGCTCCTGGCGAAGGACAGTCCCGGGTACGAGATCCCCTGAGACGATCGCCCGCTCCAGTTCGAGCGCGACGTCGTCGGCCTTGGTGCTTGCCGCGTCGGCCACGGGCGGAGAGTCTATGCCGCCGCCCTTTACCGCGCCGTCCAGCCGAGGTCCATCACGACCGGTGCGCCGGTGAAGGCGCGGCCGCCGGGACCGAGCAGGAACGCTGCCGTCTCGGCGACCTCCTCCGGCTCGAGGAGGCGCTTGATCGCCTGCGGCGCGAGCAGCACGTCTTCCAGGACACGCTCCGGCGCCACGCCGGTCGTGCGTGCCTGAGCCTCGATCTGGGACTCGACGATCGGTGTGCGCACGTACCCGGGGCAGAGCGCCGATACCGAGATCCCGCGCTCGGCGCCTTCGAGCGCCAGCACCTTGACGAGCCCGAGGAGGCCGTGCTTGGCGGCGACGTACCCGGCCTTGTACGGGGAGGCGACGAGACCGTGCACCGAGGCGATCGCGAGGAAGCGCGAGTCGCCCGACTCGCCGAGCGCTGGCCACGCGTGCTTCGCGAGCAGAAACGGGCTCGTCAGCAGGACGGACAGCAGCCGCTCCCATTGCTCCTCGGGGAAGTCCTCGACCGGCGCCACGTGCTGGAAGCCTGCGTTCGCGACGACGGCGTCGAGCCCGCCGAAGCGCTCGAGCGCCGCTCCCACCGCCGCCCGATTGCCGTCAGCCGTCGCGAGGTCGGCCTCGAATGGCTCGCCCGGCCCGTCGGGGTCGGGTCGCAGATCGACGGCCAGGACGCGGTCACCGTCGCGGACAAGCCGGTCGGCGATCGCTCGCCCGATCCCGCTGGCCGCCCCCGTGACGATCACGCGCCGCTCCATGTGCGGACGCTACCGCGTCAGCTCGACGCGTCGGTTACGGTCCGGCGCATGACGAAAGCAACGCTCCACACCAGCGAAGGGCCGATCGAGATCGAGCTCTATCCCAGCGAGGCGCCGAGGACGGTCGAGAACTTCACGAAGCTCGCCGGCGAGGGCTTCTACGACGGGCTGATCTTCCACCGCGTGATCCCGGACTTCATGATCCAGGGCGGGTGCCCCGAGGGAACAGGCACCGGCGGCCCCGGCTACCAGTTCGAGGACGAGTTCAACGAGCACAAGGTCGAGCGCGGCGCGCTCGCGATGGCGAATGCAGGCCCGAACACGAACGGGAGCCAGTTCTTCATCGTCACGACCGATGCGGCTTCGTGGCTCGACGGCAAGCACACCGTCTTCGGCAAGGTCACGAGCGGCCAGGACGTCGCCGACCGGATCTCGAAGGTCGACCGGGACAGCCGCGACGCGCCGCTCACGCCGGTGACGATCGACCGCGTCGAGCTGACTTAGTGTCTCTGAGCCACTAAGTCGCCTCGTCCTCCGGTTCGGGCTCGGCGGGCTGCGTCGGCTCGAGCACGGCGCGCTCGTCCGGGGCGTGCCGCAGGACGTCGTCGACGTATGCCTTGACCGCGGGCATCAGTCCGATGTCCTCTCCCGCCTCCTGGGAGAGGAACCAGCGGTGCTCGAGCGCCTCGTGGAACACCTCCGCCGCGTCCCGCTTGCCCCACAGCTCGGCCGGGATCGCGGCGACCGCGGGCTCGAACACCTCCGACAGCCACCGGTGCACCGCGACCGTCTCGGGAACCGGTCGGCCGCCGGCACGATCGAGCTCCGCTCGGTAGCGCGCGAGGTCGTTGAGCAAGCGGCGCGCCTGGTTCTCCTGGGTCATCAAGCCCGTGAGCGCGTGCAGGCGACGGCGGTGGTGTCCGGGCTCGACGACCCGGGGATTCAGCCGCAGCCGGTACCCGTCGTCGCCGGCGACGAGCTCGAGCTCGTCCACGTCGAAGCCGAGCTCGTTCAGGCGGCGGAGCCGTTCGTCGATCCGGTAACGCGACTCGTCGCCGAACGTCTCCTCGTGCGTGAGCTCGTCCCAGAGGGCCTTGTAGCGGGCGACGAGCTCTGCGGCGGTCTCCTCGGGGGCGAGCTCGCCCTCACGGCCGAGCGCGGCTTCGACGTCGGCCAACTCACCGGTGACGTTCTCCTCGGCAATCATCAGGTCGTGCTCGCGCTGGCCGTCGGAGAGGCTCGGATGCAGCTCGCCGGTCTCGGCGTCGACGAGGTACGCCGCGAGCGCGCCGGCGTCGCGGCGAAAGAGGGTGTGCGAGAGCGAGCAGTCGCCCCTGAAGAAGCCGCCGAGGTGCAGGCGAACAAGGAGCTCCGCGCCTGCGTCCAGGAGCCGCCGCCGCAGGTCGGGGACGCTGCCGCGCGCAAAGAGGGTGCGGAAGGGAAGCGAGTAGTCGAGGTGCCTCGTGATCAGGACCGCCTCGAGGCCCTCGCCGCGGTCAGTGACGACGCCGACCGCCTCGACCACGGGCATCTCCTCGGCGGCCAGGCTCCGCAGCAGCGAGTACTCGCGCCGCGCAATCGGCGCCGGTAGCTCCTTCAGCGCGTAGAGCGAGGGCCCGGGGGTGCCGTCGTACTCGACGAAGCGCACGACATGGCGGTGGATGCCGCGCACGACCTCGACGAGGCGCTCCGACTCCCATTCGGCGAGCGGCTCCTCCCAGGGCAGGTCGAGGAAGTCCGGATGGCCGGTGCGGGCGATCAGCTGCAGGCGTGGCGGCATCAGGCGCGCAGCTCGTGGTCGAGAGTGAGGAACATCGCGTGTGACCAGAGCAGCGGCGAGGGCGGCGGGCCCCACTTCTCCACCCACGCCTCGTACTGCTCGGGGTGGAGCAGATGGTCCTGCGACTGCTCGGGCAGCCGGCCGTCCGGCGCCGCGTGGTCGGCGACCCAGTCGAGCCGTTCCTGACCGCGGTCTGGCTCGGCCAGGCCCAGCATCGCGGTCAGAAGCAGCCATTCGCCGCCGCCGTAGTAGACATCGTCGAGGTGCCGGTGGACGCCGCCGCCTTCGCTGACGAGCGGCGAGACGTCGACTTGCCCGAAGCCGAGGAACGGCAACACCAGCAGGCTGGCGTCGAGCCGGTCCTCGGCGCGCGACAGGTCGAGCTCGTCGCCGAGGCCCGCCGCGATGCAGGCGAGCGTTGCCGCGTGAATGCCTTCGCGCTCTTCCCACCAGTCCACACACGGCTCGTAGCGCACGCGCTCGAGGTGGTCGACCGTTCGGCGCGCGGCCTCGAGCCAGCGACTGCCACCGCCGTGCCGGGCTGCATGCTCGCCGAGCGCCCAGAGCCAGAGACCCCAGCCGTCGTGCTGGCGGTGCGGCCACTCGCTGGCGTCGCGCTCGCCGTCGAGTGCGTACCGCGCCTCGAATCCCCGATCCGCCTCGACGATTCGCGCGACCCAGTCGAAGAAGGCCTCCGCGCTCGCGACCTCGCCGACGCGGCTCATGGCGTCCGCGATGAAGGAGCCGTCGCGCAGCCAGGAGAAGCTGTACGGCGGGAAGCTCGGGCAGGCGACGTAGCCGCCGCCCGGCGACTGGCCGGCTCGGATCGTGTCGACGCTCGCACGCCTGAGGTCAACGCTCTTCGATACGGGCACCGATGAAGGATGCCGGTGCGCGCTCGAGCGTGTTGCCGCCGACCGTCGCGACCGCGCCGTAGTGGGCGACGACGCCGAAGCCGGCGCGGGTCGGGTTGCCGGACGGGTCGGGCCGCGTCCCGGTGACATGGTTGTCCTCGATCGAGCAGTGCGAGTAGTCGCCGCAGAAGATCCCGACGCCGAGCGCGTCCTCGACGACGTTGTCCTCGACTTCGCCCATCGACATCTCGGTGACCGCGATCGCCCGCAACTCGGTCGAGCGGACGTGGTTGTCCCGAACCATCACATTGGCCATGTGCGAGACGATCCCCTCGCTGCCGCCGACGACGGTGCAGTCCTCGACGAGGCTCGGCGGCAGCCGCGACGCGAAGGAGATGTCGATCCCTTGCGTGTGTGTGCCGGGAAGCGCCCGAATGACGCAATCGCGGATCTCGAGCTCGCTGCGGCGCGCGTTGATGCCGTCGAGCCCGGCTCCCTCGACCGTGACGCCGTCGAGCTCGACGCTCTCCGCGTCACGCACCTCGATCCCGTACTCGCCGCCTCGGACCGTCAGGTCGCGCACGGTCACGTCGTCGGCCGTGATCAGGATGCCGCCTTCGACGATGGTGCCCTGCTTGCCGACGAGGGTCTGCGCGTGGTCGAGGACGAGCGGCCCGGAGTGGACGCCGGCGGCGAGCCGCACGGTCGGCGGCTCGACCGCCCAGGCGGTGCCGAGCGTCGCCAGCAGGGCCACCGGGGTCGCGACGGAGAGCGCGAGCCCGGCCCGGCCGAGCTCGCCGCCGTCCTCGGGCCACGTGAGCCGGAGCAGCGGCAGCCCGGCATGCGCCAGGATCTGCAGTAGCAGCCACGACGCTGCGAAGAACGCGAGCGCCGGGCGGAGCGCCGCCCCCAGCTCGAGCAGGCGCGCTGTGCCCATCGTCAGCGTCAGCTCGAGTAGGCCCAGCGGAACCGCCGCCCAGCCGGGCTGGTACGGCAGGAGGCGGTGGTAGATCCCCGCGTCGAGGAGGAGCCCGATCCCGAGCATCAGCCCGGCGAGCTCGAGCGGCCACCACACGTGCGCGACCGCCGACGCCGCTGCTCCGACGAGCACGGGCAGGAGTGCCGCCGCGAGGCGCGTCTCGATCCGTCCTCTCAGCGTGTAGGACATGACTCCACCCGCAGACGGAAGCGCCGCGCCGCAACCTTCATCCCGACGAGCGTGTCGGCGGCGGGGAAGGCCCACTGCCCGGAGACGCCGGCGAGCGAGAGCGTTCGCGTCCGGTCGGTCAGCCCAGGCACGGTCGAGTCGTCGGCCAGGACGATCCAACGGTCCTCGGTCTCGAGCCCGTGCCGGTCGACCAAGCGTGCGAGGAGCGCGTCGTGCCGGAAGCCGCGGCGGAAGCCCGTCGCGCAGATCACCTGCTCGGCGCCATTCAGCTCCGGCTCGACGCGGTAGCGGCCTTCCCGGGCGGCGACCTCCAGCGGCGCATCCCAGACCCGCCCAGCGGGGTAGGACGGCTCGCTGAAGCCGCGCAGGAGCTCGGCGCGTCGCGCGCGCGGCGCGGCGCGAAAGGCGGCGAGGCCGCGCTTCGTGAACATGGGCCGCGCGACGTTGAGCGGCCGGCGCGCCGGCTCCCGCCGCCGGACCGAGACGACCTCTGCCCCGGCAGCGAGGGCGTTCAGCCATTCGGTCGCCGCCGCCATTCCCGCGCCGACGACCGCCACCCGGCCGGCGTACTCGTGCGGCTCGTAGGCGTGGACGATCCGCGTGTCGCCCGCGAGCTCCTCCGGAACCGCCAGACCGGGATGGCCCGTGGCGAGGAGAACGTGCGGGAAGACGCCGCGACCACCGACGTCGAAGCCGCCGGCCACGGCCGCGACCTCTGCGACTCTGGCCGGCACGAAGCTCTCGTCCCAGCGCGTTCGGGAGCGCAGCTCGTCGACGTGACGGAGGAAGTCGTCGACGGTCGGCCGGTAGCGGTCGCAGACGCTGAGGAGGAGTGGTGCGAGGTCCCGCCGCCGTAGCGCCTCGCGCGCCGCGAGGCCCGGGAACGACGTCGGGTAGCAGTGACCATCGCTCTCGGAGCGCATCAGCGTCTGGCGGATCGCCGCCGCCCGCGGCCGCCACGCACCGGCCGGATCGGGCTCGTCGCCGAAGACCGCGATCGCGGCCGGCTCGAGACCGGCGTGCCGCAACGTCGCGTAGGCGACGAAGCCGCCGAGCCCGGAGCCGACGATCGCGACGCGCGCTGACACGCGAGCTACTTTACGGAGCCGGCGAGCAGTCCCTGGACGAAATACCGCTGGAACATCGCGAACACGGTCAGCGGGATGATCGCCGAGAAGAACGAGGCCGGCGCGAGCACGTCGAGGTTCGAGCCGAACTGGCGCAGCTGCGAGGCGATCGCCGGCGCGATCGGCTGGTTCGACTGCGAGAGGACGAGCCCCACCAGCAGGTCGTTCCACACGAACAGCACCTGGAAGATGGCGAGCGAGGCGATCGCCGGCACGCCGAGAGGCAGGACGACCTTGAAGAAGAGCTTCCATTCGGAGGCGCCGTCGATCCTGGCCGCCTCCATCAGGTCCTTCGGGATGCCGACGAAGAAGTTTCGCAGCAGGAAGATCCCGAGCGGCAGCGCGAAGGCCGAGTGGAAGAGGATCAGGCCCGGCACCGTGTCGAAGAGGTTCAGGTCGTTGTAGAGCCGGAAGATCGGGATCAGGGCCATCTGGATCGGCACGAGCAGCAGGCCGACGACGGTGAGGAAGAGCCAGTCGCGGCCGGGAAACTCGATCCAGGCGAGCGCGTACGCCGCGAAGGAGGCCACGAGAATCGGCAGGATCGTGGCGCCGATCGTCACCTGGGCGGTGACGAAGAGGGCGTGCGTTATGCCCTCGTTGTCGAACATGCTCGCGTAATTCGAGAAGGTCCACTTGCTCGGTTCCGCGAAGAAGTTCCACCAGCCGCCCTGGGCCTGGTCGGACGGGGTGAGCAGGGACGTGATGAAGAGTCCCGCAGTTGGCACGAGCCAGAAGATCCCGAGTAGGACGAGGATGATGTGGATCGGCAGCTTGCCGAGGAAGCGCAGGATCCGAGCAGATATGCGCTGGTCCGGATCGGCCGGGGTCTCGACGGTCGCGTCGATGGTCGCCATCAGGTGGTCTCCGCCCGGAAGCGCCGGATGTTCACGATCAGGAAGGGGATGAAGAGCAGCAGGATGAAGGTCGCGATCGCGGCGCCGAGACCGAAGAGGTTCTGACCGCTGAACGACCGCTGCCACATCACGAACGCGAGCGTCGCCGCGTCGTCCTGGCTCGAGCCCGGCGCGATCGCGAGCACGAGGTCGAAGATCTTGAGCACTCCGATGATCTGCGTCACGAAGACGACGGTCAGCACGGGAGCGAGCTGGGGGATGGTCACGCGCTTGAACACCTGCCACTCGCTCGCGCCGTCGGTGCGAGCGGCCTCGAGCGTCTCGCGGGAGATCGAGGCGAGGCCGGCGCCGATGATCACCATCGCGAAGCCCGCGTTGACCCAGATGAACGCGAACATGATCGCAGGCGTGATCAGCTTGTCCCCGAGCCAGTTGATCCCCTTGAAGGGCTCCGCGAACGTCGACTTCGAGATCGCAACCTGGTAGCTGCCGGCGGGCACGTTCTCGAAGCGGAAGGTGCCGTCGGCCTCGGCCGTCGCGCCCTCCACCTTCTTCCCTTGCGCGTCGCGCAGGTCGAGCTTCACGCCGGGCAGGCCGACTTCTCCCTTGTCGACCTGACCCGGTGTGCCGCCGCTCGGCGAGAAGTCTCTCCAGACGACTCCGTTGATGCCGCCCGACAGCGCCTCCGGCTTCACCGCGTCCTTGGCGTCCTTCGGGATCTCCGGGACCCGGACGCCGGTCAGCCCGAGGAGCGCAGTCTCGCCGGGCTTCACCGGATTCTTGAGCACAAAGCCGCGCTCGGACGTGCCCTCGAGGTCGTCCGTCGACGGTGAGGCCTTCGTCAGCACTCCCTCGGCGGTGAACGTCCCCTTGACCGCCGCGATGCCCGCGTTGATGGCGCCGCGGTCCGGGTCCTGCTGGTACATGATCCGCCAGATCACGCCAACCGCGAAGAGCGAGACGGCGAGCGGCATGAAGACTGCGATCTTGAAGGCGACCGACCAGCGGACGCGTTCGGTCAGCACTGCGAAGATCAGCCCCACCGCCGTCACGGCCGCGGGCACGATCAGCACCCACAGCGCGTTGTTCTTCAGCGCGGTCAGCAGGCGGTCGTCGGTGAAGATCCGCTGGTAGTTGTCCACTCCGACGAAGCTGTCGCCGCGGTCGGAGAAGAGGCTGCGCCACATCGTGGCGAGCATGGGGTAGACGACCCAGACGCCGAGCAGCAGCAGCGCGGGGCCGAGGAAGCTGAGCGGCAGCAGCCGCGTCCGCCAGGCAGGTCCCGGCGGCGCGGGCGGAGCCTCCCCTGCGGGAAACTCCACCCGTACCCCGGTGCTGCTCACGCCTTCGGCTCCTCGGCGCCTACGAGGACTTGAACGCCGTCGCGGCCGCCTTTTCGAGCTTCTGCGTGATGCCGTCCACGTCGTCCGGTGCCTTCGCGAAGTCCTGCAGCAGCGTGAACAGCGCGTCGCTGCCGAACGCTCCCGGCATCAGGTCAGACATGTCGAAGCGGAAGACCGCGGCGTTCGCGAGCTCTGTCGCCGTCTGCTTCGTCAAGGCGTCCGGGTAGACCGCCGCGTCGACGTTCTTGTTGGGCGACGAGAAGCCGCCCTTCTTGGCCCAGATTTCCGCCGCCTCCGGCGTGGCCAGGTACTCGATCAGGGCCTTCGCGGCCGGGTTGTCCTTGAACATGACCATGACGTCGCCGCCGCCGACGACGACCTTGCCGGAATCGCCGATCTCGGGAAACGCGAAGACGTTGAAGTCGTCCGGTGTCTTTGCCTGCGTCTCGGAGGTGATCACGCCGCCGACGAAGTCGCCTTCGAGCACCTGGGCCGCCTTCGGCGGGTCGGCGAACACCTGCGTCACCGACGTCGGGAAGTCCGTCTGCAGCGCGGACGAGGTGCCACCGGCCACATTGTCGCTCGCAAGGATCTTGCCCATCTCGGTCAACGCCTCCTTGACCGATGCGTCCGTCCACGGGATCTCGTGCTTCGTCAGCTGGTCGTACTTCTCCGGCCCTGCAGTGCGGAGATAGATGTTCTCGAACAGGTCGGTGAGCGTCCACCCGTCGGCGGCGCCGATCGAGTAGGGCGTGACGCCAGAGGCCTTCAGCGTGTCGCCGTTCTTGAGGAAGTCCTCCCACGTCGTGGCCGGCTCCACGCCGGCGTCCGTGTAGGCGGCGACGTTGTACCAGACCGTCGACTTGTTGGCCCCCTTGAAGAAGAGGCCGTAGAGCTTGCCGTCGACCGTGCCTAGATCGAGCCACGACTGCGAGTAGCCCTCCTTGATCTTGTCGGTCGCGAAGTCGATCGGCTTCAGAGCGCCGCGCTGGGCGAAGTCGGTCATGAACCCGGGTTGCGGCAGGGCCGCGATGTCCGGCGGGTTGCCGCCTTCGACCGCGGTCGACAGCACCGTGGCGGGCTCCTTGGCCGACTTGTAGCTCACCTTGACACCCGGGTTCTTCGCGGTGAAGCCGTCGAGCACGGCCTGGAAGGCCTCGCCCTCGGCCCCGGTCCACACCGCGAGGACGCTGATCGAGCCCGTTACCTTGGCCGCTGCGGCCTCGGTCGTGGTGCCGCTCGAGCTCGACTTGTTGTCGCCCCCGCAGCCGGCCGCGAGAAATGCGGCTACGCCGGCGAGCAGCGCGAGCAGAATGAAGCGTCGCTTCGTCATCCTCTGGTTCCCTCCCTTTCGCTCCCGTCGTAGATGCCTAGCCCTGTCTCGGGCTCGAAGAAGTGCAGTGAGCGCGTGTCGACCGCGACCCGGATGTTCTCGCCCTTGCGTGCCTTCGAGCGGGCGCCGAAGCGGGCGACCATGGTCGTCGCAGCACCGTCGGCCTGGCCGGCCGTGCCGATTCCCTCGGTGCCGGCATCCTTCTGGAGCTCCCTGACCTCGTCGGTGATCGCCCGTGTCGCGTCGATCCCGAAGTGCACCATGATCTCGGAGCCAAGGGCCTCGGTCAGCTCCACCTGGCCGGTCAAGGTGCGATCCGCGGGCGTATCGGGTGAGAGCTCGACGTCTTCGAGGTCCTCCGGCCTGATCCCCAGGATCACCGGCCTGCCCTCGAAGCTCTTCAGCGCCGGACGGATCGAAAGCGTCTCCTCGCCGAGCGCGATCGTCTGGCTGCCCAAGACGGCCGCGAGGCCGCCGTTGGCGCGCTCGAGCGTCGCCTCGACCAGGTTCATCGCGGGGCTGCCGATGAAGCCGCCGACGAACAGGTTCAGGGGGCGGTCGTACAGCTCCTGCGGCTCGGCGACCTGCTGCAGCTCGCCCTTCCTCATCACGGCGACCCGGTCGCCCATCGTCATCGCCTCGACCTGGTCGTGGGTGACGTACACGGTCGTCGTGCCGAGGTCGCCCTGCAGCTTCGCGATCTCCGCCCGCATCTGCACCCGGAGCTTGGCGTCGAGGTTCGAGAGCGGCTCGTCCATCAGGAAGGCGGCCGGCTCCCGGACGATCGCGCGGCCCATTGCGACGCGCTGTCGCTGGCCGCCCGAGAGCGCGCGTGGCTTCTTGTCGAGGAAGCTTTCGAGCCCCAGCACCTGCGCGGCGTTCTGGACGCGCTTGTCGATCTCCGCCTTCGGCATCTTCTTCAGCTTCAGGCCGAACGCGATGTTGTCGTAGACGGAAAGGTGGGGGTAGAGCGCGTAGCTCTGGAACACCATCGCGATGTCCCGGTCCCGCGGGGGCACGTGGTTGACGACGCGCTCGCCGATCTTCAGCTGGCCCTCGGAGATGTCCTCGAGGCCGGCGACCATGCGCAGAGCCGTCGTCTTGCCGCATCCGGAGGGGCCGACGAGGACCATGAACTCGCCGTCCTCGATCCCGAGGTTCAGATCGTTCACGGCGCG
>JAWVCV010000067.1:0-4707 GCA_033858115.1 Gaiellaceae bacterium | reverse complement strand
GTTCGACGAAGAGGCTCGGATCGCTGCGCAGGTGGGTGCGAAGGATGCCCCCCGTGCAGTCGCGACGGACGTAGGTGACCGCTGGACCGGACCACGTGTCCGGGTAGAGCCCGGTCACGTGCGTCGCCGCGTGCAACGGGCCAGCGAGCTGGTACACCGCGACGCCCTGATTCCGATCTCGGGCGACGATCTCCCCGCCCGGCGTGAAGCTGTTGTCGACGAGCACGTACTGCGGTTTCACCGGCTTGCCGTCGGGGCCGCGCAGGAGCCCCGCTTGCGCGTCGACCGCGAGTTCGGTCTGCGGCAGGTCGCCGAGCACCCGTCCGTCCAAGCTGTACACGGCGCCGACGCTCCGGTTGAAGAACTCGCTCTGCCAGACGTCGTAGAGGTCGCCCGCGCCGGTCCAGAGGACGGACACCTCGGCGCCCGGCGGCACGGCGCGGTCGATCCAGTCGCGCTCGCCGCCGATGCCCGAGCGCAGTGATGCCTGCGACGCGCGGGTCACGCGCTGCTCGATCGGGCCCAGCGCGACGAGGAAGTACACGAGCACGAGCGACGGGAGTGCGAGCGCGAACCGCCGCGGTAGGAAGAGCAGCAGCGCCGCGGCCGCGATCGCGGCGGGAACGACGATGGCCGAGACGTCCCCGGCGCCGACGCCGTAGTCCTCCAACCGCCAGAGCGGCAGCAGCATCAGCGTGTCGGACACTGCCGGCGCGTCGATCATGTCGGAGAAGGGCAGAGCGCCCGGAAGCGCGGCGGCGACGACCGCTGCTACCGCCGTCGCGCGTGGCGGCCTCGGCGCCCCGCGCTCGATCCAGGCGAGCAGCGCGATCAAGACGAGCGGCACGAGGTAGAAGACGTTGCGCTCCTGCACCCTGCTCGCGAATCGCGACGCGAACGCCGCGACGAGCAGCAGCATCCAGAATGAGGCCGCGATCGTGGCGGCGAGGAACGCATCAAGCCGCGCGTCCGTTCGGCGCGCAGTGACGACGAGCAGAACGGCGGCCGCGAGCGGGACGACACCGAGGTACAGATCGAGCTCGGCCACGTGGTAGAGGAAGTAGCGCGCGACCGCGCCGGGCCGGTAATGGCGCTCTCCGACGACCTCGTACGCTCCCAGGAGCGACGACAGCGACCGTCCCCGCGCAAACTGCAAGCCGAGCACGAGCACGAGGCCGGCCGCCGTCAGCGCGTAGAAGGCCCGCTGCGCGTAGACGGAAGCGCGTACACCGCCGCCGAGCAGTCCCTGGACGACCGGAGCCGTGAGCGCGGCCGCCGCGAGCGCCAGCGCCTGCGGCCGCGTCTGGTACGCGAGCCCGAGTAGGAGGACGAGCACGAACTGGCCCATGAGAGTCGGCCGCTCCAGCACGAGGACGAGCGCGAGCACAAGGACGAGGAAGAGCGGATAGAAGGCGTTCTCGGTCATGATCGTGCCCGTGTAGACGAGCGAGGGAAGCGCGACTGCGAGCACCGCCGCGAACAGCGAGAGGCCCTGCCCGGCGACTCGTCGTGCCAGCAGGTACGCGGGCACGGCGGCAAGCGACATCAGGACGGCGTTGATTGCCTTCGCCGCGGCATAGGCGTCGGGGAGCCGGTCGAAGAGCGCCCAGGCCGGGCTGATCAGCAGGGGGTAGACGACGCCGTAGCCGCTCACGGGGACGTCGCGGACGAGCAGCTCGCCGCCTGCGGCGAGGCTCTTCGCGAGCTCCGCGTAGACGAGCTCGTCCACGAAGATCCACGGCCCAGGCGAGTCACGCGACAGCTGGAAGCGAAGCAGGGCCGAGACGACGACGAGGACCCCCAGGCACCACCACGCCGGCAAACGGGCGGCCCTCGTCGCCAGCTTCGTTGCCCGCGATGACATCAACCCGCGGAGCAGCCCCCCTAGCGTGCCGCTTCGATCATCCCGTGCAAGTGCGCTGCGGCGGACTTGATGTCGTCGTAGCCGTACTGCCCGGCCCTCGACTCTGCCGCGAGCACGCCGCAGCGATGCACGTCCTCGAAGTCCCCGTAGGGGAACTTCCAGTGCTCCTTCGTCTCGGCGTCGTGCTCGTCGTCGGAGCCGAGGTGCCACGCGCCGTAGTCGGCCCACCCGTGCTCTTCGAGAAAGCGGTTCTCCTCCGCCGCCGACGGCTGGTGCTCGCTCCAGTCGTCACGCTCGTCACGAGCGACGCGGCCGGCGCGAATCAAGCTCTGGGCGTGCTCGTAGCCCGACTCGTGCAGCTTCACCGCCATCGTCACACCTCGATCGTCACTTGGACTTCACGTCGATGCGGCGACGCTGTGCCTGCTGGGCCTTCGGGATGCGTACCGTCACGACGCCATCGTCGAGGCTCGCGTCGATGCCGTCTCGGTCGACGTTCTCCGGGAGGATCACGCGATACTCGAACGCGCCGACACGGCGGGTCGACCGCCGAAGAATCCCCTTCCGCTCGCGCTCCTTGATCTCACCGGAGACGATCAGCTCGTTCCCGACGAGCTCGATGTCGACGTCGTCGCGCTTGGCGCCCGGAATCTCCGCCTCCACGACGTACGCGTCGTCCTGCTCCTCGATGTCCACGAGCGGCACCCAGCCGACCGTCGCGGGCAGCTGTCCGAACGTCTGCTCGAGCAGCCGGCGCATTCGCTCCGTCGCCAGCTCGAGGTCGCCGAGCGGTTCCCACCGCTCGGGCACTGCGGCTTTCCGGCTCTCCTGGAATTGCATCGACACGACTTCCTCCTCTCGACAGCTTCTTTCATTGTCGGCCGTTCTGACACGGTCAAACCTCCCGAGCGGATGTAGCTCCGAGGGCCGGCGTCAGTCGAGATTTGGACTGCGGATCAAGGGAAAAGCCAGCCCAACGCGAGCACGATCAGTGCCGGAGGGGATACTCGCCAGGGCCGGGGCACCAGGTCGAGGCGAGCTCAGCTCGATCCCAGCCGGCGGCGTCGGCCCCAGCGCGGTAGGCGCTCTCGAGGAAGTTCAGCAGCGTTGCTCGGGGATCGGCCGCCGCGCGGACGTCCTCGTAGGAAAGCCGGGCGAGCGAGCCGCCGTCTTGATCCGTCCAGACCGCCGTGTCCGGGCGGAGCGCTCCCTGGCGGAGACCTTCGGGCTCGGGTGCCGTGTACGAGTAGAAGCTGGCGTCGGGGACGTTCTCGTCGCCCGGCCAGAAGCCGAAGGAGATCGCCTCGTGCGAGTACGCCTCCCGCGTGACAGGGTCGGCCTGGGCGAGCGTCGGGGCGCGACCGCCGCCGAAGCGCGTGACCGCGAGGTCGAGCGAGTGCCAGAAGAGGTGCACCGGGCTCGTCTTGCCGCAGTACCAGCCCGCGAACTCTTCGAAGACGGCATCCGTCCATTCGAGGGCCCGCCAGAACGTCTGCACGATCTCCGGCTCGTAGCTCGCATGCTCGCGGTCGGACGTGAACGGCGTCGTGACCGGCACACCGAAGGGAATCTCCCGGATCGGGACGTCGATCCCGAGGGCCTGCAGCGTTGCGTGCAGCTTCGTGTCGAACTCGGAGACCGACAGGCCGTCGCGGAGCGGAAAGGTCTCGAGCTCACCGCGGTCGGTCCGAACCACGAGCCGGTGCTCGAGAAAGTCGAAGTCGATCTCGAAGCTGGAGCCGTCGGCTCCGTGAAGGCGCCTGGTCGTGAGGCCCCGAACGGTCACGTAGAGCGGAACGTGCCACCAGTGGTTCCGCGGCGGCGAGGAGGCCATGCGGACCTTGCCCACGATCTGCGCCCAGAGGTGCAGCGTCTGCTTGGTATCCGCCCATTCGCTGAGCGGCGGCAGCGGGGGCGGCGCCCTCACGTCTCCACCGTGCTCCTCTAGTCCTCGCCGTCCCAGTAGTCGAGCATCGGCCCGGGCCGGCTCAGGAGAATTCGCTCGCCGGCGACGCTGCGGGCGCCGACCTTGCCGCTGTCGAGGTACTCGACGAGGTCGGGGGCGACGAGCGTCGAGAGCATCAGGACGCGGATCGCCGAGTCGGTGCGATTGCTGATCTGATGCGCGCCGTCCTTGCCGCGCGGGAAGCAGACGACATCGCCTTCGCTCAGCTCGTGCTCGCCGTCGGGCGAGCGCAGCGTAGGCGTTCCGCGGACGACAACGACCCACTCTTCGTTCGCGTGATGCGTGTGGTACGGCCACAGCCGGTCGCCCGGCTCGAGCTCGTACATGCTTCCACCAATGAGCTCCGAGCCGATGTGCGCGCCAACCCACGCGTCCTTCGAGCGCCAGCCTTCCCGCTCCTCGACGCGATCCCACTGGTCTCCGTGCAGGTTGAAGCTCTTCACGAGGAGGAGCCTAAACGGCTGCTGACCTGCACCGTCTTCCTAGCGCAGCGCGTCGATCGACGCCGTGGTGACGACCCCTTCGACCCTGCGCGCCAGATCGGCATCCAGGGTGACGAACGCGTCAGCCTGCAGCTGAGTGAGTGCGACGTACTCGGCGTCGTAGGTCGAGGCCCATCCCAATCGATCCGCCAGGTCCCAGGCCCGGCGCCGGAGCACGGCGTCGCCGAGCAGCCTGATCTGCATCCGGCCGATGCGGGTGAGGTGGTCGCGCGCGACGTCGGCTGGGATTTCGCCCCGCTGGACAGCCTCGTGCAGAGCCGACAGAGTCTGGGAACGAAGGAGCGTCGGGGCCAGGAGCTCGTGCGCGTCCGCCACTTCGATCCCGGCGCTCGCCAGGTGGATGACGGCGCCGGCGTCGACGACGAACCTCGTCA
>JAWVCV010000066.1:0-2611 GCA_033858115.1 Gaiellaceae bacterium | reverse complement strand
GCCGACATCGTCTCGATGTGGACGGGCATCCCGGTCTTCAAGCTGACCGAGGCCGAGTCGCAGAAGCTGATCCGGATGGAGGACGAGCTGCACAAGCGCGTCGTCGGCCAGCACCAGGCGATCGTCGCGGCCTCCAAGGCGATCCGCCGCGCCCGCGCGGGGATCAAGGACCCGAAGCGGCCGACGGGCTCGTTCATCTTCCTCGGACCGTCCGGCGTCGGCAAGACGGAGCTCGCACGCACGCTCGCCGAGTTCCTCTTCGGCGACGAGGACGCGATGATCCAGGTCGACATGTCGGAGTACATGGAGAAGCACTCCGTGTCGCGGCTCGTCGGCTCGCCTCCCGGCTACGTCGGCTACGACGAAGGCGGCCAGCTGACCGAGGCCGTGCGCCGCAAGCCGTACTCCGTGCTCCTGCTCGACGAGATCGAGAAGGCCCACCCGGACGTCTTCAACATCCTGCTCCAGATCCTGGAGGAGGGAAAGCTGACCGACTCGCAGGGCCGCAAGGTCGACTTCCGGAACGCGATCGTGATCATGACGTCGAACATCGGCGCCGGGCAGATCGCCAAGAACCAGACGCTCGGCTTCTCGATCGGCGACGAGCACGGGCTCAGCTACGACGAGATGAAGGGCCGCGTCACCGGCGAGCTGAAGAAGGTCTTCCGTCCCGAGCTCTTGAACCGGATCGACGAGATCATCGTCTTCCACAAGCTCGAGAAGGCAGAGATCCTCACCATCGTCGACCTGCAGCTGAAGCGGCTGCGCGAGCAGATGGCGAACTACGAGGTCGCGATCGAGCTCACCGACGCTGCGAAGGAGGTGCTCGTCGAGCAGGGCTTCGACCCGGCGATGGGCGCCAGGCCGCTGCGACGTGCGATCCAGCGCTTCATCGAGGATCCGCTCGCCGACTTCGTGCTCGGCCGCAACCTCAATCCCGGCGCGACGATCCTGGTCGACCGGAAGGAAGAGATCACCGGCGAGGAGGGCGAGTCGCTGGTCGACATCAAGATCATCGAGGGCGAGCCGCGCGAGAAGGTAACGGTTCCCGCCGAGGATCCCGAAGAGCCTGACGAGGCTCCGGTCGCCGACGACGAGTAGCGCCTGAGAGGGGCCGCCGAGAGGCGGCCCCTCCCTTTACCTTCAACCCGCTCCGGCCGATAAGGCCATCGTGCAGATCGAGTCTGCGACCAATCAGGCTGCGCTCCACGGGCGACCGCGGGTTGGGCCGCGAGCGCTGCTGGGACTGGTCGCAGGCATCGCCTGCGGGCTCCTCGTCGGGTTGATCGCGCTTCGAGCAAACCTGCACGTCGTTCGCCGCGCCGACCTCTTCGGGTTGGGCACCCTGGAGGAGATCGAGCTGTTCGGCCGCTTCACGGTCTACAGGGCTCCGGAGGCGGCCACCCAGACCGACATCCTCAACGGCTTCCTGCTGATCGCAATTGCGAGCGCGAGCTTCTTCGTGGCGCTGCTGCTCAGCACCGCGAAACGCATCGAGCGCGGGTTCCTCTGCTTCCTCGTCGCGGCGCTCGGAGCGACGTATCTCGCCGCCGACGAGGTGCTGGGACTCCACGAGACCTTCGGCGCAAACCTGCGGTTCCTGGGCGATCTGCCCGGCATCCGGCACCCAGACGACGTGCTCTTTGCCGCGTACTCGGTGCCGGCGGCCGTGTTCGCCTATTGCTTCAGGGCGGTCCTCTTCTCGTCGCGGCCTATCCTCGTTGTGCTCGCGGCCGGAGCCTCTCTCTACCTCCTCGGCGCAGCGTTGGACGTGACGTCGCTGCCCTTCGAGGAGTACGTGGAGCCGCTCGCGTCGGCTGCGTTGCTGGCCGGGTTCGTGTCGCTCGGTTACCGGCAGATCGAGCTCCGCGGCAAAGACGCACATTCGTAACCTCGCGTCCTGAGAACTGTGACGAAGGCGTCCGCCGTCGCGGCTAGCCTCGTCACATGGCCAAAGCTGCAGTCAACTTCGCCTGCACCGAGTGCGGCTACTCGGCCGGGCGCTGGTTCGGCAAGTGCCCCGGCTGCAATGCCTTCGGATCGCTGGTCGAGGAGCTGCCGGCCGCCGCGCTGAGGTCGGCGGCGGCGAAGCCGCTGCTGCGGCTCGTGGACGTGAACGTCGAGGAGGCGGAGCGGATCTCGACCGGCGTCCCCGAGCTCGATCGCGTGCTCGGCGGCGGGCTCGTGCCCGCGTCTCTCGTTCTCGTGGGCGGCGAGCCGGGCGTGGGCAAGTCGACCTTGCTCCTGACCGCCCTCGGCGCCGTCTCAACCGCCGGGCGCCGCGCCCTGCTCGTGACCGGCGAGGAGTCGACAGCGCAGGTAAAGCTCCGCGCGGCGCGGCTCGGCGGCACCGACGAGGTCGAGATCCTGGCCGAGACCGAGCTCGACGCGGTGTGCGCCACGCTCGAGCGCGAGCGGCCCGACGTCTGCGTGGTCGACTCGATCCAGACGATCTACTCGGCTGACATGAGCTCTGCCCCCGGTTCCGTCGGCCAGGTCCGCGAGGCTGCGGGGCGCCTGCTGCGGGTCGCGAAGGAGTTCGGCGTCGCCACGATCCTCGTCGGCCACGTGACGAAGGACGGCGCCGTCGCCGGGCCGCGCGTGCTCGAGC
>JAWVCV010000065.1:0-3721 GCA_033858115.1 Gaiellaceae bacterium | reverse complement strand
GCCTCCAAGGTGCACGTCGAGGGCGAGAAGCCGCACCCACCCGGCGGGATCTACTACGTCGACGTGATCGTCCGTCGCGCGTCGCTGCTCGAGGAGCTCGTGAGCCAGGCCCGGCCCGACGGCGCCGACCTCGTCCCGGCGGAGGCCCTGGTGCCCCCGGGGTCGACCTTCCGCGAGCGGCGGCAGCAGACCATCCGCCAGATGAACCGCTCCGAGCAGGTCGCGGCGGCGGTGGCGCTGCGCGAGCTCGGCTACAAGGTGAAGGCCGACCCGGCGGGCGCGCTCGTCGTCGCCGTGTCGCCGGATGCCCCCGCGGCCGGAAAGCTCGAGCCGACCGAGGTGATCGTCGCGGTCGACGGCTCGCCCGTGCGCACGCCCGAGGACCTGCGCCGGTTGATCGCAAAGCACAAGCCCGGTGAGACCGTGAAGCTGCGCGTTCGCGCCGGCGGCGCGACGCGAACCGTCGAGGTGGGCACGATCGAGAGCCCAAACGAGGCCGGTCGGCCGGTTGTCGGGATCGTCGTCGAGCAGTCGGCCGACATCGAGCTGCCGATCGAGGTCGACATCGATCTCGGCGGCGTCGGCGGCCCCTCCGCCGGCCTCGCCTTCGCCCTCGACGTGATCGAGGAGCTGCGCGGCAACGTCGACCGCGGCCTTCGCGTGGCCGCCACCGGGGAGCTCGAGCTCAACGGGGATGTCGCGCCCATCGGAGGCGTCAAGCAGAAGGTGCTCGGCGCCCAGCGCGCGGGCGCCGACGTTTTCCTCGCGCCCGCTGGGGATAACGCGAAAGAGGCACGCCGCTATGCAGGCAGCCTGCGGGTCATCCCTGTGGAGAGTTTTCGACAGGCGTTGCAAGCGTTGGCAACACTGCCGAGAAAACGTTAGTTAGCAGGAATTTTCGTCCCCTTCGAAAGCTTGCGGAAATTGCACCAGTTTCCTCACCCGGGGGGTTGCTGCGAGCTCCGACCGTAGCCAGAATCCGCCCTGTTCAGAGGGGACGAGAAACGAGCGAAGGGACGCATGAGCAAGCGTACTGAAGCAAGCTGCAAAGATTGCTATTTCCGTCGCGCGGGGTTGTGCGCTCTCCCCGGCGATTCCCCCTGCCCCACGTTCCGCGTGGCGGCCGGTGCGCTGGAACCACCCCGACAGCCACGCCTCGTCCCCCGTCCGCTTCCCACACCGGCCTTCGCCGCTGCGTAGAACGAACTAAAGTCCGCGCATGGAACCGCGCGAGGAGTTCGAGCGCAGCTGGCAGCCCCGCCTCTGGATCACGCTCGGGCTGCTGATCCTGATCGGGGCCTACCTGATCGCGTTCGTCGTCGGGAACGACCAGCAGGCAGCGGTCAACTTCGTCTTCGGGGAGGCGCAGACCTCGCTGATCTGGGTGATCCTCCTCTCGCTGCTCGCCGGCCTCGTTGGTGGCGTGCTGCTGTCGCAGCTGCACCGGCGACGTCAGTCGCGCAGGAGCGCCGCCAGCGTCGAGACGCCCTCGTCGATCTCCGACGGCGACGCGTAGCTGAACGCAAGCCGGGCCGAATGCTGTCCTCTTTGCGCAGATTCGGCATCCGCAGAAACGCCTGAAGGCGCCGCCGGGAAAAAGTCGGTGCCCTTGACGAAGGTGACGCCGGCCGCCTCGGCGCGCGCGAGGAGCTCGCCGGCATCGGTCGGCAGGTCGACCCACAGAAAGTAGCCGCCTTCGGGCTCGCTCCACGTCGCCGTCCCCTCCAGCTCACGCGTGAGCGCCGTGAGCATCGCGTCCCGTCTCTGACGCAGGAGGCCGCGGATCCGCTCGAGGTTCCCCTCGAACGCGTCCCGGGCGATCAGCTCGTGCACGGTCGCCTGCGTCAGGAACGGCGGCGAGATGTAGGTCGAGACCGCGCGCGCCTCGAGTCGCGCAGCCAGGTCGGCGGGCGCGACGAACCAGCCCACGCGCACTCCGGGAGCGGCCGTCTTCGAGAACGACGAGGCGTAGGTGACGAGGCGGCCGCCCTCGAGCTCGTGCAAAGACGGCGGCGCCACGCCCTCGTAGCGGACGAGCCCGTAGGGATCGTCTTCGAGCACCGGCACGCCGCGCTCCGCGGCGAGGGCGACGACCCGCTCGCGGCGGGCGGTCGAGAGCGTCCGGCCGCTCGGGTTCTGGAACGTCGGGATCGTGTAGACGAAGCTCGTCTCGCCGGCGGCGAGCGCTTCGGCCAGCGCGTCGGGATCGAGCCCCTCGTCGTCCATCGGGACGGCGACGACCTCGGCCCCGAGCCGCGCGAGGATCTTCAGCGGCCGGTCGTAGGTGGGCGCCTCGACGAGCACGCGGCCCGGCCGTTCGGCCAGCAGCTCCTCGGCATAGAAGACGAAGCCCTGGAGCCCGCCGTTCGTGAGCAGGATCCGGCCCGGATCGACGCCGTGACGAGCACCTAGCAGCTCGCGCAGCGGCGCGTAGCCGCCGCCGGGGCCGTACGCGAGCACCGAGGGATCGCCCTGGATCGCCGAACGGGCGCAGTCCGCGAGCAGCTCCGCGTCGAGGCATTCGAGCGCCGGAGCGCCCCTGGCAAACGAGATCATGCGCAACACCCTAGCGTCCGCGGTCCACTGCTACTCTGTTGGCACGGACAGCGCAGTGTTGTCCAGTGAGGTTTGTTCTTCTTCGGTTTTCCCTGTGATTGGCACAGGCGGTCGAGGCAGGCGGATCTCGACCGAACACGAAGGAGTCGAATCAATATGCAGTCTTTCCTCGAGCTGGGTGTCTCGGCGCGCGTCGCACAGGCGCTCGCCGAACGCGACATCCACGCTCCATTCAGAATTCAGGGGCTCGTCCTCCCGGACGCGCTCGCAGGACGCGACGTGCTGGCAAAGTCGCCGACGGGGTCGGGCAAGACGCTCGCCTTCGCGGTGCCGATGGTCGAGCGCCTCAAGGGCACCGAGGCACGGCCGTCCGGCCTGATCCTCGTCCCGACGCGCGAGCTCGCCGCACAGGTGACCGCCGAGATCGGGACCATCGCCCCCGCCCACGACCTCCGGGTCGCGGCGGTGTACGGCGGGATCTCGATCGGGTCGCAGGCCAAGGCCTCTCGCGACGCCCACATCCTGGTGGCGACACCGGGTCGCCTGCAGGATCTCGTCGAGCGCAAGATCGTCTCGCTCGACGGCGTCCGCATCCTCGTCCTCGACGAGGCCGACCGGATGCTGGACATGGGCTTCCAGCCGCAGGTCGACCGGATCGTCGCCCGGCTGCCCAGAGAGCGGCAGACGATGTTCTTCTCCGCCACCCTCGACGGCAAGGTCGGCGAGCTGGCGCAGGCATACACGACGAACGCCGGCCGCTACGAGGCCGAGCTCACGATCGACCAGCAGCAGGGCGAGATCGATCACCAGTTCCTGCCGGTCACGGCGGACAACAAGGTGGAGACGCTCGCCGGCCTGCTCGCGCAGGAGCGCGGGCTCGCCCTGGTCTTCGTCCGCACCAAGCGCGGCGCCGACCGGCTCGTGCAGAAGCTCTCGCGCCACGACGTGACCGCGGTCGCCATGCACGGCGACATGAACCAGAACCAGCGCGAGCGGGCGCTGAAGCGGTTCGAGAACGGGACCGTCAAGGTGCTCGTCGCCACCGACGTCGCAGCCCGCGGCCTCGACCTCGACGACATCACGCACGTGATCAACTTCGATCCGCCCGAGGAGCACACCGCCTACGTCCATCGCGTCGGCCGCACCGGCCGCGCAGGACGGAACG